>CALGPR010000026.1 GCA_937960425.1 uncultured Lentisphaeria bacterium | reverse complement strand
TCATTGTGCCGGAGAACGCGGCAAAACTCATTGTAACAAACATGGAACAGGCGACAACCAGCATCATGCGGGGAAGGGCGGCAAAAGACGTTGGATGGGTCATTGTATCAGAATCCGTTTGTAAAATTTCCTGAGAAAACACTCCTGTTTCATCGACTTTTGCAGAAATTGTTTCAATTGTTTGCCGGTCGGTTGCAGCGTCCTGGAGGGCCATTCGCGAAAAGAATACCATATTGGTGTAAACGACGCCGGAAACGATAACACCGCAAACGACTCCCATCATGGCACCCACCGAAAGTTCCCGCAGAAAATTTTCAAAAAGATGGGCGAAATTAATGTCTCCAATAGCGATATTACGTACCGTCACTGCCGTAGACTGCATTCCTGTATTTCCACCCATTCCGAGAATAAGCGGGACAAAAGCTGTTAATCCTGCGGCCGCCGGTATTTTGAGGATATTTTGAACAATCAACCCAACAATGGAACCGGTTAGCATCGTAATCAGCAGCCATGGTAAACGGAGCCGGACAATGGAAATAGGAGAAAGCTCTCTTTGTTCCAAGTCAGGCGCACCGGCCATGAGTGCGATGTCTTCCGTTGCTTCTTCGTCAATAAAGTCAATGACGTCGTCGACCGTAATGCGGCCGACAAGACGGAATTCTGAATCGACGACCGGAATTACCACCAAGTCATATTTTCGGAATTTCCGGGCAACTTCACTGCCCGGTTCATCAACTTTGGCATAGATCAGCTGGGTGTCGACGACATCACGGATCAGCGCATCTGCTGGCTGCGCAATTAATTCAGAAATATGTATACTGCCCGTTAATTTTCCTTCACTGTCAAGCGCAAAGACTGTTGTTACCGGGTCATCAAAATCATCAGCAGAGAGGCTTCTGACTGCTTCTTCGACAGTAATATTATCCGGAACCCCGTAATATTCCGGGGTCATTAGTCCCCCAGCAGAATCGGAATCGTATTCTGCAAGTTCCTGAAGTTCTTCTTTTTTATCCGGATCCATCAGGTGCAAAACCGTGCTTTGGTCATCTTCATCCATTTCATTGAGGATGTCGGCGGCATCGTCTGGTGCCATTTCCTGGAGCATTCCGGCAATTTTATCCGGGGAGAGGTTTTCCACAACATCCTCAATATCGGATGCTTCCATTTCTACAATGACCTCAGAAGCAAGTTCATTATCAAGAATGGAAAAAACCAGCTCGACTTCTTCCGGCTCAAGTTCTTCAATCAGATCGGCTACATCGGCAGGATCCGCTTCACTGAAGGTATGGCGCAGTAATCCATATTGCTTGGTCTTCAGAAGATTCTGGATATTTTTTTTATCAAGCGGTTTTACCGTTTCAAGCATAATGGCCCTTCCGGTGGGGAAAAATTCCCCGTCTGTGTCCCGCTTTGGGGTACGAGGTTATCAAAAAAAAGGACAGCGGCCGCACGTAACTGCTTCCGCTGTCCGCAGTACAGAATCATAACGGCTTATTTCAGATCATCACCTGCAGGATCGTAGAGAACAATACCACAGAAGAAATCATAAAGATCTGTCGGATGGAATCCCACTTCAACAATAACAAAAAGACCAGCACGTGCAGAAATCGACCAGAAATCAGCATCTCCATCACGATAAGGTTCCAAGTCTGGATTCGCCAGAGTAAATTCATTCTGACAGAATGCGTATTCGTTAATTGTACCATCACAGCCGGTTACATAGGAATCGTCGTAGTCAAAGCAAAGGAATCCGAATTTTTTATCTTCATTAAGGGCAATCCCGTAATGGCGATTGAAGCCCCAGAGGAGATTGTAACTCCCACCGTAACTGCCGCCAAGTTGGGCATATTGAGTTACGGACGCGTCAAAAGCGGCAGCGCTCCCGCCTCCAACCGACAAAGTGAAACAATCCGCCAAATCCAGCAGACGATTTGGGATGTATAATAAAATGGCTTTGCCGGCTTCAGTCATATTATTCGGCCGTGTCGCGTCAAATTCTCCCGTCTGGGCAGCGTCAGCAGCACGCAGATTTACCAATCCCCCCAGCATTGCCAGAGCCAATACCATCATCAGTTTTTTCATTCCAGAATGCTCCTTGTTGTCTCTTTCCCCGGCGCGGTTACTATCGTTGTGACAATTTCGGTGCCGGGGTATTCCCTGGTAACTCATGGTACTATAGACCATCAAAAAAATTGTTCAAGTGCGGAAAAACAGTTTGAGTAGTTTTTTTAAATGATCTGCCGTCCATTCACTGATGCTTTGACTATGGGATGCTCAGGAAAGGATGCGATTTCTACAGTGGTTGACTCCGGAGCTTTAACGGTGAGGGAAAGTCCTTTGGATTCCCGGGTAATCTGCACGGAAATAAAACCGTGGGGAGTTGGTACGGATCCAGAAAGTTTTTGCAACGCACCGGGGCAGGGACGAACCCGTACCCGGGCAAAGCCCGGCAGAAGTGGTTCAATTCCCAAAATTCCGGCGTGGAGATAATAGGCCGGCAAGCTGCTCCAGCCATGGCAGAGGCTGCCGGCTCCATCAAAATCTTTACTGCCAAGTGCGGTTTCCCAAAAAGTATCCGCTCCGGCATCGAGCATGGTACCGAAAACTTTACGGATTCTGCGGTCAAGAGTCGCTCGTTCGCGTCGGCCACACGACAGCATGGTTCTGATATAATAGGGCAAACTGCTTAAAGTTAATGGGTGTAGATCTCCTTTAGCAAAATGTTCCAGAATTTTATGTCGCTGGGTTTCATTGGCGCAGCGTGTCCACAGCGCCAGCAATTGAGTATGTTCATGTAAAGGACCGTCATGTTTCCCTGAAATCTGTTTTGTCCGGTAGCAATGACACTCTTCAGACCAAAAAGCGCGATTGATTGCTTCTTTTAATTTTGCAGCAACCTTTTCATAGGCTTCAGCTCGGTCGGCAGCATTATTCCAATGCAGAAGAGTGATGTAACTTTGCAGCATTTCCAGAAAATAGAGATTATATAGAGCGTGAAATTCTTCTTTTGCACAAGGTTCTGTCTGCACCAGCCCATCCGCCCATTCATAAAAATTCCAGATTTGCGGTTCGCTTCCTGGATGAAACAGTCCATTTTCATCGCAGTAGCGGGAAAACTCTTTGCGGATCATAAACTCCAGTTTGTCATCAAGTTGCGCAAAAAGTGACGCATCTCCGCTGTACAGTTGGTATTCTTTGACCGCAGCAGCAAAAACCATGGTAAAACAGGGAATGGTTAGAGTCCGCTGTGTCGGCGCGCAGAGGTTTAACAGTCCGTCATCTCCGAGTCCTTCTGCCAGTAGCTGGAATGACGCGGAAGCAAAGGCATAGTTCCCCCAGATTTGATATCCGTACAGTGCCTGGTTCCGGGCATCATAACTGTAGAGGGACTGTTCCCGCCAGGGGCAATCTTCATAATGTTCATGCATGCAAAGTGTTAATGTGCGGATTGCAACATCGCGCATCCGGGTCAAACGGGCATCATCGCAATCGAACGAACCGCTTTCCGGCAGCGGCACTCGTGTCGGCGTGATTCCAAAGTAATGCAGGATAACTTCACCGTCTTTTTCCGGAAGAAACAAGTTTAACTGCAGAAAACGTCCTCCGATTCGGCGGAACGGCAGTTGAAAGCGGTTTCGCCCTGCGTGGCAGATATAGCGATCTGTGAAGTTGCGGTCGTGGATACGCATGGGGACTTTTCCGTCCAGCAGATGTTCTCCATGGGAAAGGTCAGCAATCGCACCTGCAGGCGCAGTCAACTCAATATCGAGAAAGCCCACTTCTTCCATGCCCAGATCGACAATGGCAAAGTATCCGTTGGCGTTTTCCGGAAGAGGTGGATATACCGCATGAAATGGAATGATGGCTTTATGGTGAATCAAGACATCGTGTGAAGCGGTTTCCGCTTCTGTCGGATATTCCTTTGCGCGCGAGAGAAAGCCGGTAGAAACCAGTTGCCCTGCTATCGGATCCTGCAAATCGCAGGGGTCGACCGGCCGCATCCGGTAACTCCGGAAAAAGCCGCTGATGCCCTTGGCAATTTCCGTTGCCGGCTCCCATTTCGGCGTCCCTTCACTGGACAGGACCGTGGTGACGCCAGCGGGAAAATCAAATGGTTTGCGCGCATCAAAAGCGATAGTATAGTTCAATTGAGCAGAAACTTTGGGCCGATCCCCGGTAGAAAAACCGGGATGAGTTGCACATTGCCATTTTCGATCGGTTCGCAGGGTTTTGCTTTCATATTCGATTGTCGCAATCAGGCCGGGCATGGATGCTGTGGTAGTCGAAAAATTTCCGCCGCAATAATATACAAGAATCTCAACTACATTTTCTCCCTTGCAAAAAGGCAACGAAAAAACAGTATATGTTTTATCTCGAGGATAATCTGAATATTGGCCACGGCCGAGTTCCGCACCATTCAAGAAAACCATGAAGTTACTCTCTGCGGCAATAACCAGGCGGCCGGTTCCGTCACCCGCAGCTTGAAAACTGCGGCGGAAGGCGACAAACTGGTTTTTGACAGTGGGGGAAGTCTCGTTCCAGATTACATAGCTTGTTTGCAGATTTTTATCCATGGCAAGGCAATCCCTTTAGCTTGAAAAAAATTCAGTTATGATAATGGGTCGGGTCGGGGATCCCGGCGGCTTCAAAGCCGGCGCGGCGGAGCAAGCAGCTGTCACACTTTCCACAGGAACGGCCTTTTTCGTCAGGATTGTAACAACTTGTCGTCAGCGCATAATCAACCCCCAGTTTTGTCCCGAGAGAAATAATTTCTGCTTTGCTCAGGTTTTGGAGCGGCGCATGAATATGAAATTCCCAGCCTTCATCGACTGCTTTCGTCCCGAGGTTCGCTGTTTTACGAAATGATTCGATAAATTGCGGTCGGCAATCAGGATATCCGGAATAATCTACAGAGTTTACGCCAATAAAAAGATCTTGTGCTCCAAGTACTTCAGCATAGGCGGCGGCAAAAGAAAGAAAAATCATATTGCGTGCCGGCACATATGTTATTGGCGCTGTATCATGAGCGATTTCTCCGTCCGGAACCGGGATATCATCGGTCAGCGCTGAACCGCCCCATTTGCGCAGATCGAACTCAATAATCA
>CALGPR010000025.1 GCA_937960425.1 uncultured Lentisphaeria bacterium | reverse complement strand
TTATCTGGTTACTTTGTTTCTCGCGATCGGGATTTTGACATTCGGGATGTGCGGCGCGCGGCTGGTGGAGGTTTTTGAATTGATTGCGCAGGGGTTGCCGCTTTCCGTGTTTTTTAAATTTTTATGGTACGTTTTTCCGATCGTATTGTGTTTTACAATTCCCTGGGCTGCCCTGGTGGCGGTCATGCTGGTTTTTGGACGGCTTTCCGCCGATTCGGAAATTACCGCTATGCGTGCCTGTGGGGTTTCCATTCTGCAAATCATTTCCCCTATTCTGATTATTACAGTTCTTCTCTCAATATTCTGTTTGTATCTACAATTGGAAGTGGCGCCTCCGTATCTGGGAAAATCGCGTGATCTGGTCAAAACTACTGCTATTGACAATCCGCTGGCGCTGTTCAAGGCAGGGCAACCCATCCAGACCGACAATATGATTATTTATATTGACGATAAACTTTCTGAAAATGAAGTGAGCAATATTCAGATTTACATTGTCGGAGATAAGAAAAAAGGTGCACCGCCCACAGACCTTTCTGCTTCCCGAGCCCGTTTGGAGGTTGAGAAGGAAAAAGAAGTTTTGACTTTGCGTTTGATTGATTGCTTTTTGATCGATAAATCCGGTGAACAGGAGATGCATATGGCGTATGATGAATTGGCACTGGATATTGACTATGGCGAGCAGCGCAACCAATTGCAATTGCTTCCCAAGCCGAAATATATGTCTTTGATGGATTTGCTCGCTTGTTTGCGTATTGAGAAAAGCCGGAATGGGAATAAAATTACAGCGATGGAAATTGAATTAAACCAACGTATTGCCCTGGCGCTTTCCCCTATTGCTTTTCTATTGCTGGGATTACCGCTGGCAATTCGAACATCGCGCCGGGAAACTTCAGTAGGCTTGTTCCTGAGTGTGCTGCTGGGGGGATTCTTTTACTTTGCCATTATTCTTTTTGAATCGCTGGATTCTTATCCTCGAATTTATCCTCAGTATTTGTTGTGGTTGCCGAATTTGATTTATCAGATTGGTGGAGCGATCATGATTTGGCGTATTACCCAGAGGTGATGTATTTATGCTTGATGGTTCGCGTAAAATCCATACTTTGCTGTTAATTATTTTAATTGGCGCGGTTGTCTTCCTGGGGGTCTTGTTGATTCATGCTGTAGATCAGGTACGTTTTTCGAATTTGAGGGTTGCTGAAGCAATGTCGCGCCTGGAGCAGGCTGTTCGGGATTCCGGAGGAGTGGGGAGTCCGGGGCAGGCTGTTTCTGCTGTTGTTGAAAACGGGGCGTTTGCCAATCGGGAATTTTTTGTTCCTGATGCACCTTCCGGCGGTCGAATTGTCAAAACGCTCAGTTCAGACGTCGAAAATTTGAATCCGTTGATTACAAATGATGCTTCTGTCAGCGAATTTATGGCTTTATGTAACGACTCTCTCGGTGTACGGAATTACGAGCATTTGGAAAAATTTGAACCGCAGCTGGCGGAATCCTGGACAGAATCTGAGGATGGAACGGTTTTTGTCATCAAGCTGCGCCAAGGGGTGCTGTGGCACGATGTGACAGACCCGGAGACTGGAGAAGAGTTCCGTAATCGGGAGGTGACTGCTGAAGATTTTGTCTTCGCGATGGATGTGATTTTGAATCCCGATGTCAACTGTGCCCCGATGCGGAGTATTTATCTGAATCTTGATTCAGTCAAGGCTCTGGATTCCCATACACTGGAAGTGCGTTGGAAGGAACCAATTTTCCGTTCGCGTGAACTGACGTTGGGAATGTCGCCGTTGCCGAAACATTTTTATTGGAACTATGACGGACCCTTTGATGCGGAAAAATTCAATTCCGATCATGAACGTAATCGCATGATCGTTGGTTGCGGACCATATCGGCTTGAACAATGGGTCAAGGATCAACAGCTGGTGTTCCGCCGCTTTGAAAATTATTATGGTAAACGCTTCGGTGCAATGCCGCCATTGACTACTGTTGTGTATGAAATTATCAAGCATCCGAATACGCAGTATCAGGCATTGGAAGCGGGAACGGTTGACGATTTGGTTCTGACTCCAGAGCAATGGAAAAATCGTGCTGAAAAATCTCCTTTATTTGCCGAAGGCGGGCCTCTTCGTGTCGTCCGGTATTTGCAGAGCGCTTACTCCTATATCGGGTACAATTTGAAAAATGAACTGTTTCAGGACAAGCGAGTGCGACAGGCTCTTTCGCATCTGGTTGACCGCGACCGGATTCTTAATGACGTTTATATGGGACTTGCAGAAAAGATCGACGGCCCATTTATGTTGAAAGGTCCTTTTACAGATGGGAGTGTTGAACCATACTCTTATGATCCGGAGCTGGCAAGGAAGTTGCTTGCGGAGGCCGGGTGGAATGACAGCGACGGGGACGGGTATCTCGATAAGGATGGTAAAAAATTTACCTTTACGATGCAGCAGGTTGCCGATCATCCAACCCAATCGCGTATTTTGCCGATCATAAAAGAGGATATGGCAAAGGTGGGAATTGATATGAAAATTGCTGCATTTGAGTGGTCAGTTTGCCTCCAGCGGATTAGAGAACGTAATTTTGATGCTTTGATGCTGGCATGGACGCAGACTTTTGAAGCAGATCCGTTTCAGGTGTGGCACTCATCGCAGGCCGATATGGCTGATGGAAGTAATTTTATCGATTTCCGCAACGTCGAGGCTGATGCGTTGATTGAAGAGATTCGCAGAACAACGGATATTGATAAACGCATTGATTTGTGTCATCAGTTTCAGGCCATTCTTCGGGAGGAACAACCTTACACATTCCTCTTTACTTCTTATGCACTCGAAGCATTGTCCTCCCGTTATCAGAATGTTCGGGAATTTTCCTGGGGGTTCCCCCAGAATATATTGTATGTGCCGCAGGAGTTGCGAACCCGGCAGGATGCTTTATAATGCCCCGGTCCGGGGAACAAAATTGAACTGTTTTATACGGAGAATATTGGTATGTTGAAAGTAGTTGTAATTGGTGCTGCGGGACGTATGGGCCGTTTTCTGGTTGCGAACATTATGGCTGCACCGGATATGGAGCTTGCTGGAGCTGTAGAGATTCCGGCGTGTCCTTTTGTTGGCTCTGATGCCGGAATGCTGGCAGGATGCGGTGAGGCCGGCGTCGCCATTACTACCGATCTTGCTGCTGCGGTAACTGGAGCAGATGCGGTAATCAATTTCAGTACAAGCGGTGTTGTGGAGGCAACCCGAATTGCTTTCGCGCACGGTTGTGCGTCTGTAATTGGAACAACTGCCCTGGGAGAAGAAGCTCATAAGGAGCTCAAAACACTGGCTGGGCAAGGGGCAAGAATTGTTTACGCCCCGAATATGAGTGTCGGAGTGAATTTACTCTTTCATCTTTGCCAGGAAGTGGCACAGATTCTGAATGAAGATTATGATGTAGAAATCGTGGAAATGCACCACAACCAGAAAAAAGACGCTCCGAGCGGTACGGCTGTCCGGTTGGCGGAAGTTATTTGCGAAGCGCGTCATTTGAATTATGACGAGGATGTTCGTCATGGGCGTGTCGGTATGGTCGGCGCCCGCAGCCGCAGTGAGATTGGAATGCATTCTTTGCGGGGAGGAGATGTTGTCGGTGATCATACAGTGGTTTTTGCAACAAACGGAGAACGTATTGAATTGACACACAAAGCATCCAGCCGGGAAACGTTTGCCAAAGGGGCAATTCGTGCCGTTCGTTTTTTGATGAACGCTGAAGCCGGCTTATATGATATGCAGGATGTTTTGAACCTTCGTGGCAAATAATGACATCAGTTCAGGAAAAACAACGGGAAGTCTGGATCCTTTCCGGGGAGACTTCTGGGGATATGTACGGCGCCCGCCTGGCGGAAGCATTGCGCAAAGAAGCGGCATCGCGTGGAGAAAAGATGACCGTCCGTGGAATGGGCGGGGGGAATATGCGTGCTGCCGGCGTTGATTTACGGGTTGACTCTACCGAGTTGGGGGTGATCGGTGTGATTGAGGTCCTGAAACATTTGCCTGTTTTTATCCGGATTTTTTTTCAGTTGCGTCGTGATATGGTTGCGGCCCGGCCGGATGCTGTAGTGGTAATTGATTATCCAACTTTTAACCTGATGATGGCAAAGTTCCTGAAGAAGAATGGAATTCCGGTGATCTGGTACGTCAGTCCTCAGGTGTGGGTATGGCATAAAAGTCGAATTTACACGTTGGCAAAGGTCTGCTCCAAAATGATGGTAATTTTCCCCTTCGAAGTGGAGATTTATACCCGGAATACATCGTTGGCGACAGAGTTTGTTGGACATCCACTTTTGGATATTGTTGAAGAACGTCGTGACCCGGCAATTCAGCGCGATGACAGATTGATTGTTTTATTACCGGGTAGTCGTACCATGGAAGTGACCCGGCTTTTTGAACCGATGTTGGAAACGGCGTTGCAGTTTTACCGGAAACATCCGGAATTTCGTTTTGTTACCGCTGTGCCTCGGGAAAAGATTTACCGATTATCTTGTGAGATTTTCCGGAAATTTCAAGAGAAACATCCCGGGGAAGAGTTACCGCTCAAGATTGTTTGCGGGGAAACTGCCAAATATCAACAACAGGCAACGGCTGGAATCGCTGCGTCTGGAACGGTTACTGTGGAATCGGCAATAGCCGGATTGCCTTTAGTGGTGGTTTACAAACTCAATTACTTGACGATTTTGATGATGGCAGTTGTGGTAAAGCTCTTTCGTGGTTTTTTTACTATGGCAAATATTATTGCCAACCGTGAAGTTTATCAGGAGTATTTGCAAACCAAAGTGTGTCCGGAAGAATTGGTTCCTGCGTTGGAACGGATTATTCCGGGGGGCGTGCGGCGTCCTTATGTGGAAGAAGGAATGCAGATTGTTCGCGACGAACTGAAGTCTCAGGACAAGAGTGCAGGAGAACGGGCGGCGGAAGCTGTCTTTTCTGTGATAGAGCCACATACTCTGTCTTAGTCGATTATGCAAAAAAAGATGCGAGAAGGAAAAAACTTTTGAGAAAAGATGCTTTCCTTCTCGCGCTCTTCTTTTTCCACCCCGATTCGAGCAGCATTGATTCAATTGGTAGACCAATTGGATCAATGTGATCTTGAAAATTCGGCACAAAAACAGGGCAAAAGCCTGCATCAGTTTCCAGATATGGAAACCGGCTGCCGCAAAGATCACAGTCAGCTCATCTCTCAGGCTGTCGCGCAATTAATGGCGATCCTCCCGGTGTTCACTTTTACAATGTCCGATCACCGGTTCAATGGCTGACCGCTGATTTCACCACTGACGGAGAAAGAGCACGTCAAAATCGATTCACGATTTAAACATTGTTGTACTTGCCTTTATAACCGACTGTCTTAATACTCTGTGGTAAAAATTAACCGATAGCTGTCGGCGTTTATGGGGGACGTGAACTGGATGGAAATCAAGTAAGTTCAAAGACGCAAATCATCCCATAAGTGTTGTGCTTTAGCGATGGAAATTTTCTCCAGGACTCGAACTTCTGGCGCAAATTGTGCTAAGCGTAGTTCTTCCAATGCCAGAAAAAATCGCACCAGGGCTGGTTT
>CALGPR010000024.1 GCA_937960425.1 uncultured Lentisphaeria bacterium | reverse complement strand
GTAATATCTGGTGGGGACATGGTGACGCACCCGCTGACCTTTGATTTCCAGCGGGAAAATAATATTGGTCAATGCTACGGCCGCCATTCGCTCCTGGCCGAACCGGAAATTTTCTCCTGCAGCTGTAGGTTGAAAACGGAAACGATTAGCATGGGCTTTCTGATAAATTGCTTCAAATTCTTCATCGGAAGTCTGGGCCCATTTAGTGAGTTCTGCTTCGAAACCACCGCCGCGTCCGACTCCATAAACGGAATAAATTACCTTTGAGCCATGAGCCGGCACACGAATGGGCAACATGAAGACTTCTTTGCAATATTCTTTGTCGCCGCCGAAAACGGCGCTTTTGTAAAACGGCTGGCGAAGCGCATAACTGTAATTGCAAAGCCGGGCAAGGTCGTCAGTATAATATTCGCGTTCAAACGCGTCGTGAAAACTCCACGCAAGGCCATAATCCTCTTCAAACATGGAAGAAGAAATAATCGCACTTCCGGGCACCGGGCCAGAGGACGCCTTGACATCAAGCAGTGCGCGATAGGGCACGAAAGAAATCTCTTCCATGGCACATTTGATCCCGAAAACAAAGCCATCGACCTGGATTTCTACAGGAATAAGGCTTTCAATTACCAGCGTTCCCGATTTCAGATTCCCTTCAAAAAGTGTCTGCAAATGAAAAGCAGCTCCTCCGCGGCAGATTACTTCCTTTGTGTCGTTCCCATAAGTCACACGAAGCTTTGCATCCTGTTTATCCGGCGTACGGAATCGCATGGCGATGAAGTTGTGACCTTCGGGCATTTCCAGGCAATATTCTGCCCGGTCTCCAACCGTTCCTCCGAAGCCGGGATATCCGACATTAGAATAATTTGCGCCCAAAGCGTGATGGTGTACGGCATCGTCCATGGGTTCTTCCCCTCGCCTTCTGCCATCCCAGATTAAATGGGCATCGCAGCGGTCGCATCCCCAGGCAAACGCATCATGCTCGCAAGCACAACGATAAAAAACGCCTTCCGGTAATTGCGGAACGACTTCATCGGGGTCGCCAGCGTGAAGACGGCCAAAAATATACAGTACCGTCATATTGTCTTCGTCGCTGTGATTGCGAAATTCACATCGGCCCATGCGAAATTTATTGGACAATGTCGAATACGTTACTTTACAGGAAAGAGGTTCCGGAACCATTTTCTGTTCGTAACCGTAATGGGATAAATCTGCGGCAATTTCAGTTGGAACCCATTCACATTCCCGCAGAGTTTCCGGTGGAAAAACCTTGCGCCGATAAATCCCCGGAGTTTGCAAAAAGTCGAATCTCCACCCTTTGCCTTCATCTGTTACATGAGACAGGGTAAAAAAATCAGGTGCAAACGGCCCCCACGCCGAAAGCGAAAGATCGTGATTGCCTGCCAAATAATTATAATTCATGTCTTTTCTCCCAAAAAAAGTCCCGCTTTTCAGCAAAAAAAGAGATCGGATCTACCAAGCGAATCCGACCTGTTACAATATCCTGAAAGTATGTTTTTTCAAGCAAGAAAGTATTTGCTGCAAAAGAAAAATCTCATCCTTCGTTGATTTCGCACCATAAGGCATATGGTCGGTTTGTAGTAATGGAATCGACCTCAAGATTCATAAAGTAAATTGCTTTTTCCGGCTCATCAACGGTCCATACATGAAATTCCAACCCGGCCTTGTGCATTGCCTTAACATATTTGTCTGTGAGTTCAGTGGATGCTTCACAGTCAATGCCATCTAAATCCATGGCTTTAACTTTTGCCACAAGCGCTTCAGGGGAAACCGCTGGGTCAAAACCAGTTAAATAAAAACATCGGATTCGGGGAAATTCTTTTTTGCACCTGCACAAAACTGAATCGTAGAAGCTGATAATACAAACTTGCCTGTCTGCAATTTCCGCTTCGCCAAAACTTCTCCGAAGCGCATGAATTACCTGTTCGTCAACCGTTTTCAGTTCCAGAAAAATAAAACCGTCTTCGGGCAGAGTTTCCAATACTTCCGTTAAAGTTGGTACTTCCGTATGAGCCCAACCGGGTCCTTTCCATTGACCGCAGTCCAGTTTTTCGACTTCTTCGAGGGACATATCAGAGATTCTGCGGTTGACGCCGCAGGTACGCAATGCGTTTTCATCGTGCATACAGACCAGAACGCCGTCCCGAGTCAAATGAAAATCTCCTTCGATCCCGGCAACGCCCCGTGTCCAAGCGAGAACAAAAGATTCAATCGTATTTTCCGGAGCAACTTCCGATTCTCCGCGATGGGCAATGAACAGCATAGCTTTCCTCCTTCGTTCGGGGTTCCGAAGATAAAAATTCATTTTCTTCCATAGTATGACACTGTGCTCCTCAAAAAGCAAGCTCGGGAAAAATCTTTTTTGCAGATTTCCCTTGATTGAAAAATGTATGCAGACGTGTACATTATTATCGATTCGTTGAATTGGAATCCTGTCAAATAAATGATAAGTTTTGCAAGTTTTTATCAAGGAGAGACCCAGATGAAAATTACCGGTACTTTTTTGGATGAAATTTCCCATGATATTCCTCATCAGAATTGGGGGGCAAAAGACTGGGATAAAGATTTTGCGGCGATGAAAGCCATCGGCATCGACACTGTTATTCTGATCCGCTGTGGCCACAAACGTTTTATGACTTATCCATCTGAAGTTCTGGTCAAACGGGAAAATTGTTATGTTCCGCCGGTTGACTTGGTTGACCTTTACCTGACGCTTGCGGAAAAATACGACATGAAATTTTTCTTCGGCACCTATGATTCCGGGAAATACTGGAGCAACGGCAAATTTGACGAAGAAATCGATCTCAACAAAGCGGTATGTGAAGAAGTCTGGCAACGTTATGGGCATCGTAAAGCATTCAAAGGCTGGTATCTGAATCAGGAAGTCAGCCGCAAGGTCCACGGTATCATTGATCTGTATGCCAGTATGGGAAAATTCTGCAAAGAACTTTCCGGCAATCTTCCGACCATGATTTCTCCTTATATTGACGGAGTGAAGAATGTCTATGCGTTTGACAATGTTGTTGCCAAAACTGAAAATGTCGGATTGGAACGCCACGAACGAGAATGGGATGAAATTCTCTGCGGGATCCAGAATTCTGTCAATATTGTTGCTTTCCAGGATGGTCACTGCGAATACTCAGAACTGGCAGATTTTCTGCGGATCAATAAAATGCTTGCCAAACGGTACAACATGGAATGCTGGACCAATTGCGAAAGCTTCGACCGTGATATGCCGATCAAATTTCTTCCCATTAAATGGGAAAAAATGCTGCTCAAACTCAAAGCAGCCAAAGATGCCGGCCTTGACAAGGCAATTACCTTTGAGTTTTCCCATTTTATGAGCCCGAACTCAGCTTATTTACAAGCCGGAAAACTCTACGAACGTTATTGTGAATACTTTCAAATTGATCCGAAGCTCTAATTAAGTGTATAACGCTTTTGCGTATACTCTGGAAGCAAAAAAGGATGGGAATATTTCCCATCCTTTTTTGCTCTACATATCAAAGTATGTCAACGATTCGGGTCATTGGCAAAGCATTCTTCATATTCTGCTGCGCCTTCAGCAATCCAATCGCTGAGATAATCGACTGCTTCAGGAACAGTGTCCGGAATGTCATCTGCCATCAGGTTAATTGTTTTCTTGAAGCGAAGAGTCGGATTGATTTTTAATTGAAAAGAATCGTCTGTACATTTTGCTTCCAGAAATTTATATTGCCAGGAATCTTTTCCCTTTGCTCCCGGGGGCAGAAAACACCCATTTTTGTCAATCGCAATATACCCGCAATCATGGGTTCCTTCCATGATGTCTTCCAGCATACGAATTAACGGCCCGCGAAGTTGTTCCAATTTAATTTTCATTCCGGCCTCCTATCCTTCGTTCGGGTTTCTGCGGAACTCAGAAGTTCCTTCGACTCGCAGAACTTCTGCGATAAAAATAACGTGGTAATCCCGGGACGGATAACAGTCTTTGACAATACCTTTGTCCAGAAAATTTTTGCCATTGAATTTATCAACGTACAATTTCCGGCACTCGAAAACAAGATTTGCTTCTGCAAAAGTCGGTGCTTCGACTTCTTCTGAATCGACAACGGTCAACCCGGCTTCTGCTATTTTATCTCCATCACGACCGGAGTTCGCACCGCAATACGACAACGCTTTGCGGTATTCCATAGGAAAAGCAGACAGAGTAAAGGTGTCATATTTTTCAAGAAACTCCATTGTGTATCGCTGCGGGCGGACCACCACCTGAACACACGGCCTTCCCCATAAGGTTCCGAACATTCCCCAGGCAATGGTCATAGTATTGAAATTTCCTCCGTCTTTTTCCCCGGCAGTCAAAAGCATCCAACCGTTTGCAAGAAGATCAAAAACGTTGCTGTTAAAATCTTCCGCCGCAATATGTTTCCGTTCCATGGTCAAACTCCTTTCTCGAATTAAAATTCCTCAAATTCCATACCATTTTCTTCCAGAAGCGTTACCCCCAGATGAATGCCGATGCGCCAGGTCCACTTCAACGCTTCCAGCAGCAAAATCAATGGATCAGCGTTGCTTTCTGCAATGGCATCAGCATTTTCTTCCAGAAATGTGCGGAAAACATTTTCCATTTCTCCCGGGAGATTGGTTTCTTTAAAGTAGCCGGTCAATAATTCACCCGCATACAAAGGAACTTTGCCGTCAAACATTCCCAGGGGCGACCAGTCGTATTTCTGACTTTCTGCATAATGGGCCACCCGCTCAGCCGCCTTAGCATAAACAAAAGTAAAAAGCGAGATGACTTCATCATCCGTAAGCGCCGGAGTTTCGCGGCTGGCAGTCCGCCGGCGGATTTCATCCAGGATCAACTGAAATAAAACCTTTTCTTCCGGCAATAATGCTTCTACCACCGTTAATGGCTCGTCAAGCAAAAAGCGCTTTTCTTCTGCCACAGTGAGCATATTCCGGGCCAAGTCCCGGTATAAATTTACTTGTTCATCTTTATTTGGCTCCGTCATAAAAGGAATTCCTTTCTCTTTTCAAAGGCACCCTCAGCCCAATCCACCGGAGTCCTGCCATTTGCAATTAGAAAGTGATTCGCACGGGAAAATGGCCGACTGCCGAAAAAACCTCGATAAGCAGATAATGGAGATGGGTGCGCCCCGGCAATTACCAGGTGCTTTGTTTCATCGATGAAGGCACGTTTCTTCCCGGCAAATGCCCCCCATAAAATAAAAACTGTCGGCAATGATGAGTTGCCGATAGTGCGGATTACCGCATCGGTAAAATATTCCCATCCTTTGAAGCAATGACTTCCGGCTTCGTGTGCCCGAACCGTCAAAACCGTATTCAGAAGTAAAACGCCTTCCTCCCGCCAATGTTCCAGCGAGCCACTTGCCGGGGCGGGACATTGCAAATCCTCTGCAAGTTCTTTAAAAATATTCCGGAGCGACGGGGGAATCTTTACCCCGGCAGGCACAGAAAATGCCAAGCCGTGCGCCTGATTATCATCATGATATGGATCCTGCCCCAACAACACTACTTTGACATCTTCCGGCGCCAGACAGTCAAAGGCAGCGAAAGTCTTTTCTCGAGGCGGAAAGACCACCCCCGCCTTACGTTCCTGTGCTAAAAACTTTTCCAGGGAATCCCAAACTTGCGGAGGAACCTCTGCAAGTTCGGGTTCCAACAGGTACTTCCAGTTATTGGGAAGTGCCTGCAGACAATCCGGCAGACTCACAATCAGTCCTGCGCGGCACAATTCAGCATTCCGCCGGCCAGGATAATTTTAATATCCTCCGGGGAAAGCTGATGTTTGAGTTCAATTTCCACGGTTGATGTATCGTTTTTGACAATTTGTGCTTTGATTGTGCAGGACGGGTTTTGAAGTTGTTCCCGAAAAGAATGAATCAGGATGGAATCGCCCTGTTCAATTCTGTCATAATCCGCGATATCCGTGAACAGCAGCGGAGCAATGCCGAAATTTACAAGATTGGCGCGATGAATCCGTTCAATTGCAGCGGCAATGACGACCTTTATCCCCAAATACATCGGGCAAATCGCCGCATGTTCGCGACTGGATCCCTGCCCATAACTATCACGACCGACGATAATTCCCTGCAAACCAGCATCACGCACCGCAGCTGCCCGCTCAGCAAAAGAAGGCTTACCTTCTTCGGTAAAACATTCAAAGACAACCTTGGAATAGGCAGGGATATTGCTGCGGAGTTTCAAATGGACGCCGGCAGGCATGATATGGTCTGTCGTAATTTTATCCCCAACTTTGATAACCACACGGCCATCAATTTCATCCGGCATCGCGCAATTCCGCGGAGGTTCCCCAATTGTTGGCTTTCGGGTAATTTCTCCTGAGCCATCGGGATTCGGAGCAAAAATCATATTGTCGTTAATGAGGAAAGAATCTACATCAGCGATTACCGGATAATCAATTTGTAAATTGCGGGGATCAGTAAATTTTCCGGTCAATGCTGCTGCGACAGCGGTTTCGGGGCTGACCAGATACACCTGGTCGCCTTTGGTACCGCTGCGGCCGGCGAAATTACGATTGAATGTCCGGACGCTGACCGTACCATTGGCTGGACTCTGCCCCTGTCCGATACATGGTCCACAACCAGTTTCAAGAATACGTGCGCCAGCACCGATAATATCGGCAAGCATTCCGTTGCGAGCCAACATTTCAAGTACTTGACGGCTGCCGGGGGCAATGGCAAAGGTTACCGACGGATGAATTTTTCTTCCCTTCAGGACCTTTGCCACCATTGAAAGGTCACGGAAGGAGCTGTTTGTGCAGGAGCCGACAATGACCTGACTGACAGCAATGTCTCCCAATTCGGCAACGGTTTTGATATTGTCGGGACTGGACGGACAAGCGGCCATCGGAACAAGAGTATTCAAGTCAATTTCAATGACTTGATCATATTCCGCATCGTCATCTGCAGTCAGGGCGACAAAATCCTGAGCACGTCCTTCTGCTGCAAGAAATTCACGAGTACGTTCATCGGAAGGGAAAACGGAAGTTGTTACGCCAAGTTCTGCTCCCATATTGGTTATCGTTGCGCGCTGCGGAACAGAGAGACAAGCAACTCCATCACCAAAATATTCCACAATGGAACCGACATTCCCTTTTGTGGTCATGATGGACAAAAGTTTGAGAATAATATCCTTGGCTGCGCACCAGGGAGAAAGTTTTCCGGTTAGTTTTACTCCGACAATTTTCGGGTAAGGAATATGAAACGGTTTTCCCGCCATTGCCAACGCAACATCAAGGCCTCCGGCACCGATTGCCATCATCCCGATACCACCGTTTGTCGGTGTATGGCTGTCTGAACCCAATAATGTTTTCCCGGGAATACCGAAACGTTCCAAATGAACCTGATGACAAATGCCATTTCCTGGAGCAGAAAAGAAGACTCCCTTCGTCGCAGCAAGAGATTGCAGATACATGTGGTCATTGCGATTTTCCGGCCCGTTTTGCAACATATTATGGTCAACATAAGATACGGAAAGTTCCGTGCTGACGCGTGGGACATTCATCGCTTCAAGTTCCAGATATGCCATCGTTCCCGTGGCATCCTGAGTCAGAGTTTGATCAATTCGAATGGCAACTGGTGCGCCCGGGGTCTTTTCTCCGGAAACGTAATGGTTGTCAATAATTTTTTGTACAACAGTACCTCTGGCCATGATAAAATGCTCCTTTGACAAAAATTCTCACTATAATATTCCTCCGGACGGTGGTACAACCAACCGTTCTTCAAGCGCATCGAGACATTGTTCACGCCCCGCAAACGCATAAATTTCATGAAAAACACACGGGAAATTCCCGCATTCGCACATTCCTTCGATGGTACAGCCTCCACAAGGACCATTAGACAAATGCTTTGGACACCGCTCCGGACAAATGAAAAAAGTCTGGGGTAAACGACATTGATTACAATGATGACATCCGGCAAAGATTTTTTTCAGCCAGTAACGGTCGCCAGCAGCCTGTTTGTCTGCACACGGGAAAAGGAATTTCCGAATACTTCGATTACAACGACTGAATAATCCGGGTACAGGTAACTGGGCTTTTTCCAGTTTCGGATCATCGTCAAGATACGCACGACTGAGCAAATCCTCAAAAAAGTTAAAGCTGTGAGGATAAGGTGCCATTTCTGCACGGGCAAGATAAGCGCGATACTCGTTAACCCAGAAATCAAAATTCTTGTATCCGTGAAGTGCTTCATGAATCCGACGGGATGCAATTCTTACCCGTTCCGGGGTATCCATTCCTGCAAGCTGGATTCCACTGAACCCCATCAACCGGCATCCAGCCGCCTGCAAAGCCAACCGTTGTAATTGGGCCGCTTCGAACTGTTGAGCCGAAACACTCAATTCCTTCCGTAAAATTGCGCGGAAATCACGGCTCATTTCCACACCGGGGAATTCTCCGTTAATGATTCGTTCCGCCCGTTCCGGAGTTAAGAAGATCAAGCGCGCAATAACCGGGTATTCAAGGTTGCGATAACTTAAAAACCATTTTAGCGCCTGGAGCTTTTCCATATTCCACCCTGCTTGGGCGACGATAAAATTTGCCCCGACGTTGAGTTTTTTCACCATTTTGAAAAATTGTGTCAAAAGGGCATCAGAACGGTACTTGAAGGGGTTGACAACACACCCGGGATAAAAAGGAATTGTATTTTTTTCTTTTTCAATCATTCTGAGCGTAGTGATGCTTTCGGTAAACTCCCGAAGCCGTGTTGCCCGTTCATCTTCACCGACAAAACGATCTCCGGTCACCGGAATCACATTCAACGCCCTCGCCGCACCGCACATGCCAATCAATTCGCGCATGACCTCCGGTGAAGTATCTTTGCCGCTCAAATAAACCAGATGCCGATCCCTGTTTTCCGGAGAGAGGGCCGATAAATATTCTGCAGTCCGCCAAGATTCTGTAAATCCATATCGATCGGTAATTGCCAATCCACACGGAAAAGGAGAAACATCCAGAACCGCTTCCTCCAATGCAGCCAAGCGTGCAGATGCCGCTTCAGGCGAAGTATCTTTTCCTGGAGCCGCATGTTCAATCCAGAGGGAGAAAATGCCGTCTTCGAGTTGTTGTTTCAAACGATTCCCCGAAACGGAAAAATTCATTTCCAACTGCCCGTTCATTTCCATCTACAGCCTTCTTTCAGCGCCTTGCTCCCGGGTCGATCACAAAAAAGAGACCGCCGAGCATATTAAAAAACAGAATCATCAGAGTATACAATACCGGAATAACTGCGTTATCTTGAAAATCAGAAGCTTTAAGAATTTCGCAAATGGTAATGTCTCGAAGCCCGATCCCTGATAGTGAAAGGGGGATCAATCCAGCGATATTTCCGATTGTGACCGCAGTAAGCACATCAAGCAAACTGAAATTCCGTACCCCGACTCCAAGAATAATGAACATGACCGCAACCACAGTTGCAATATGGACGAAGAAAACGCTGACAATGGTCAGTACTGTCAGTTGTTTCCAGGCCACCCGATAACGGTCTATTGCATCGGTTAATCGGAAAACCATCCCGTGAGTTTTACAATCTCCCCAGTTCATCAGTGAATCAATCCAGGTAATTTTTCGTAATTGTTTGTGAAAAAAAAGAATCAACATGGAAATCAATCCAGACAGACAAAGTCCCAGCAAAGCAATAATCCCGATGATCCGAACCGTATCTGTAGTTTCCACTCCCGGGATGGGAATATTTACCTTCATCAACACCGGAAGAGTCATCAGTACCAGGAGAATCGCCAACACAAACAGAGCAACCATTCCGATAATGCGGTCCATAAGGATCGTAAACGCGCCTTCGGCTTTAGCTCCATGCGGAGCCCGCATGGTTACTGCGGCAAGTCGAGCGACATCTCCGCCAATTGCGCCGCCGGGAATGACCAGACTGCAAAAATAAGCTTGCATCGTTAAACTAAGTGCCTCAAGGAAAGGAAGTTTAACCTGAATAATTTTTGCCAGCGCATACCACCTCCATGCGCACACAAACATATGTGACGCATAAACGACACCGGCAGGCAGAAGAAACCAGTAGTTGAAGTCTTTCAGTGTATCCGCAAATTGCCCGTAGTTGGAAGAAACCAACCACCAGATAATCGCGGCGGCAAAGGCTATTTTCAACAGGAACAACACATTTTTCCTGATTTTTGCCTTGAGCGTCCGGCCTTTAGCGGATTGATTATCAATGTCACTCATAATCTGAAAAAGATCCTTACTCCCTGTCCTTGTCTGTTATTTGAAGATGTATATCAGTGTAATGTAGCACAGAAAACTTTTCTTCGCAATTCTTTTCATTGACGATTCGTTCTGTTTATTGGTGATTCATTCAGGTCTTTTCATCCCATTGGTTGAAAAAAAGGAAGATTGGAATATTTTGAATAGCAGATATCACAAGAAGATATGGTTACTGAGTCCGGAAATATTTAGAATATCAGGAGAGAATAGAATGGATCTGTATCTTGACAGCAAAGCTCCTCTGGAAGCGCGGGTTGAGGATCTGCTCAGCAGGCTTACCCTGGAAGAAAAAGTTTGGTTGTGCCATGGTTGCACGGTCATGGAAGTTGGGGATATTCCCCGCTTGAAAATTGGAAAAGTGGAAATGGCCGATGGGCCGCAGGGGATCCGATTGGAAGACGGCCGCCATACGACTGCACTTCCTTGCGGTGTTGCGCTTGCTTCCACTTGGAATCCGGCAACAGCTGAAGAATTTGGTGGAGTTATTGCCCGGGAAGCGTTGGAAGCAAACATTCATGTCAGCCTCGGACCCGGCATGAATATCTTCCGCACTCCGTTGAATGGACGAAATTTTGAATATTACGGAGAAGATCCTGTACTTGCCGGGAAGATCGGGGCCGGCTATATTCGCGGTTGTCAGAAATACAACGTGGCTGCTACGCCGAAACACCTTGCTGTCAACAATCAGGAAATCTGCCGTACGACTTCCAGCAGCAATGTTGACGAACGTACCCTCCGGGAACTTTACTTGACCAGCTTTGAGATCGTTACCAGGGAAGCCAAGCCCTGGATGATGATGTCGAGTTATAATCGAATTAACGGGACATACGCATCAGCCTGCCATTTGACCCAACAGGAAATTGTCAAAGATGAATTCGGATTCGATGGATGTATGGTTTCTGACTGGGGTGGAGTTCATGACACGAAGGCTTGTGCTGTCAGCGGCCATGATCTGGAAATGGGATACGGTGCAGATTCTCCGATGGGGAAACCGCTTCTGGAACTGGTTCAGAAAGGAGAAGTGGCGGAAGCCGATGTCGACCGTATGGTTCGCAATGTCATCCGGATGCTGATCCGGACAAAAACTTTCAATCCGGAAGAACTGGAAAAGGGCGAACGGGATACTTTTCGGCACCATGAAATCGGCAAAAAAATCGCAACCGAAGCAATGGTTTTACTGAAAAATGACGGAATTTTACCGCTCGATTTGAGTAAATACAAAAAGGTAGCAATTATTGGGCCCAACGCAAATTTCCAGCACAGTATCGGAACATTACAGGATTGTGGTGGATCCGGCGCAGTGCACCCCTCTTATGAAATTACTCCTCTTGCCGGATTGACGAAAGCTATGGAAGGCAAAGTGGAAATTACGTATGCAGAAGGTACCCGTTTCAGTGATGCAGTGATTATGCCGCCGTCTCTGTTGCAGCAACCGGACGGTACACCCGGGCTTGTTCTTGAATACTACCACCGCACTCCCGAAATGACTCGCGCCGAAGACAAACCGTTCCTGACGATGATGGATTCCAATTTGAACCATCTCTGGTCCAAATACAATCAGGTTGCCGTTGAGCAGAATCCCGACGTACCGACGGATGATTTTATTGCCCACTGGAAGGGCTGTTTCGTTCCGCGGAAAAATGGGAAAACTACGATCAGTGCCGCTCAATTTCACTGTAATGTAAAAATTTACATCAACGGCGAAATGGTTCTTGAGGCAAAAAATGTTACTCGCCGAGCCAATCCGATGTATACCTTTGATGCCGTAGCCGGACAAGCATATAATCTGGAAATTGAGTTAATCAGCGAATGGTATAATGCTTCTTTCCAGATGTTCTGGAGTGAACCCGGTTCGAATGACAGCCTCAAAGCTGAAGCAATTGAATTGGCGAAACATTCGGATCTGGTTATCTTCTGTGGCGGATCTAACCACCAGTATGATAAAGAAGCACTCGGGTTTGGCAATGTCGCCGATGCAGATATTCCCTCCATGGATATGTTGGGTGGTCAATCAGAACTGCTGGCCGCTCTTGCCGAAGTGAATCCCAATATTGTGGTTGTTTTAAATAACGGATCTTGCCTTCGTGTCGAAGATTGGATCAACAAAGTACCTGCATTGCTGGAAGCATGGTATGCCGGACAAGACAGCGGCAATGCCATTGCGGAAGTTCTTTTAGGCAAAGCGGAACCGGGCGGACGGTTGCCAATGAGCTGGGCACGGGAACTGAATGATTATCCCTGCCATGCCAACGGCAATTATCCTGGATCACGGGAAAGTGATGATCCTCAGGTTGAATATGATGAGGGAATATTTGTCGGATATCGTCACTTTGACCAGGTATCTACCGACCTCCGTTTCCCCTTCGGATTTGGTTTGAGCTATACGACGTTTACTTGTGAAAAGATTGCCTGCGACGTAATCAATAACAGTATTGACGCCCCTGATGTCCGCTACCGCATCAAAGTAAGCAACACAGGGAAACGAGCAGGAAGTACTGTCGTTCAACTTTACGTTGGTGATGTTTGTTGTTCTCAGGTCCGGCCGATCAAGGAACTGAAAGGATTTGCGAAAGTCCAATTGCAACCGGGAGAAAGTACTGTCGTGGAGCTCTCTCTTTGCCGCCGTGACTTTGCTTTCTGGAATCCTGTCTCCCGCAAATGGGAAGTGGAAAAAGGTACCTTCAAACTTTATGCCGGAACTTCTGCGGAAGACATCTTTGATGTAACAGAAATCGAACTGCAATAAAAAATTGTTTCCGATGTTCTCTCTGCCGGTAAATCGGCAGAGGCATATCGGGGGCCTTTCTTTCTTTTCGCCACGGCGTCAAGAAGGAGAGGCCCCGGAATATTTTGCGATTGTTCCGGAGTTTCCGGCAAAAAAGCATCTAAAAAAACTGTTACCATTCGTAATCTCGATTTTTTGCAGTATTTTGTACCATACTCTTCGCGTTAATCAACCTGAAATAAAATTTTTACCGGATCATGCAAAAGGTCGAAACAATACAATCTCTTGATGCTTATACGAAT
>CALGPR010000023.1 GCA_937960425.1 uncultured Lentisphaeria bacterium | reverse complement strand
CAAAAAACATATGCAGTTAAATAAAATCATTTTTCTTATTATTCTTTTTCGCAAACACCGATATCTTCTGTCATACCAACGACTCCAGCAGCATCTCGCAATCGAACTGACTTCACCCCCCATTGGGAAGCATGGTAACGATTCACAAAATGTCCCGGATCCTCCTGTAAAATATCCGTTTTAAATAAAACATTATACCGGCTGCTTCCACAGATCGGTCGAAAAACTACCTCCTGCTCCCCTTCAGCGGCAAGTTGCCGCGCTGCAACTTCTCGCCGAGCATGCATATTGCGGCAATAGGCGATATCCCGAAACGCATATGCAGCCGTTACCAATGCCATCATAGAGAGCACAAGGGCAACCGGAACACGCAATCGCTCCCACTGCTCAACCGGTAATCGTTCCCATATCGAAAGCGTTGCCACCAACAATAAATACATTGCCCCGAACATTGCCCTGCCTGGCGAATAAGGAGAAAAAACCATGCTGTACGCCGCCGCCAATGAACCGAGTAGAAAGATCCCTTCCACCGGAGTCAACCATTTCTGCCAAGGCCGACCAGCTCCGGCTGCAGTCAGCAATACAACAAACAAAGCCGCCAGCCCCGGCATTTGCTGCCAGTAGTAAATCGTTTGCAAACAAAAATTCCGAAGCAAATTCGGTGACGCATACCCTTCGTAAGCGATCCGTGCACTGTTACCCGGCGCAAACAGCAGCATTGCCGACCCCATCACACATCCGGCCAACGCAAACCAAAGCGAAAACGGGATTTTTTTTTGTTTTCGGTAAATCAAAAATAAAAACGCAAAAACCATGACAATCACCGCCAAGCCGGTATTTTCATTGGTCCCACATGCCAGAAGTCCCGCTCCCCACCACACCATTCCTGTACAAAATTCATACAGAAATCCACGTTTTCTACCAGGAGCATCCAGTGTTGAGCGAAAAGGCCACAACACGATCATGAAGAAAATTGCCGGCCACAAATAACATAGTGTACCGACACGCCAGAAAAGCACCTGCCCTGGTGCTGGAGCACAAAGAAACAGTAAAGCGCCTCCCAACAGAAGCGTTGTCGGGGCAATGCGTTTTCTTCCAACACCATTACGCACAATCAGCACCAGGAGCAGTGTCCCGGCGCAACCGTTCAGTATTCCAAATGCAACAGGCGACAGCTGACTGATAAGCGGCTGAAAAAAAATTGAAAAAAAACGGCCAAGCCAACTGAAATAAAGATTAACCGCATTAGTCCACAGATCAGAAAAAGTGGAAATCACATGGGTCTGATCAAAATCAAGCTGAAATAATCCAACTCCGCGATCATGAAAAAAAAGGTTGAAGTAATCGTCGAGCGCTAAAGGAGTTATCGCGCTCAGGACCGCAAATACCCCGCCAAATCCTAATAGGATTGCGACAATCAGAATTATGCGAACTTTGTCCGGCAAACTTTTCATATTTTCCTTGTATCCGCAGCAAGTTTTTGTCCGAAATGAAGAAAAATATATCTGCACCGCTCTGAATTGTCCAATGGATTTCGTTTATTTTGAATTTTTTTTCAACGCATCGATAAAAATTTTCTGAGCACGTACAAAATCCTTTGCATCAAGTTCAGGAGTATCTGCCAATGGATCCATTATCCCAAGTGCTTCATATTTTTTCTGTCCCATTTTATGGTAGGCAAGCAGTTCGGCGCGTTTGATACAGCGATACGATGCAAGAAACGTCCCCAGTCTGCGCAAGGCATCATCATTCAGCGTAAAACCGGGAACAACAACATGGCGGATCCAGACGGATTTATTATTTTTTTCACAATAATCCAAAGTCGCCAGAGCCATTTCATTGCCATGCCCGGTCAAGGCGCGGCAAATTGTATCCTCAAGGCTTTTAATATCCAGAAGCAGCATATCTGCCGCGTCAATCGCATCAGAAGTTTCCTCAAGCGGTAACGAACCAGCGGTATCGATTGCGCTGTGAAATCCTTCCCGGTGGCAGGCATTCAACAGTTCTACCAATCCATGAGACTGCAAAAGTGGTTCTCCACCGGAAATCGTTACTCCCCCATTCCGTAAAAAATTTTTACAGGAACGGATACGAACCATTATTTCTTCCGTTTCCATCGCCATTCCGCCTGCCACAGCCCACGTATCGGGGTTGTGGCAATAGCGGCAACGGAGAGGGCATCCCTGCAAAAAGATGACAAAGCGCACCCCCGGCCCGTCAAGCGTTCCGAAACTTTCCAGTGAATGAACGCGCAATACCATATCACACTCAGAACTTCTGGTGGAAGGTTCTGCTGACCACGTCAAGTTGTTGTTCGCGCGTCAGTTTGATGAAATTCACCGCATAACCGGAAACGCGAATTGTCAACTGCGGATACTTTTCTGGATGATCCATCGCATCAAGCAGTGTCTCACGGTTTAACACGTTAACATTCAAATGATGGCCGCCTTCGTTGAAATAGCCATCCAACAGGGTAATCAGATTTGCCTGTTTTTCTTCAAAGGAACGCCCCAGCGAATCGGGAACAATCGAGAATGTATAACTGATGCCGTCTTCCGCGTAATCGTAAGGCAATTTAGAAACCGACTTCAACGATGCAACCGCGCCATTGGTATCACGGCCGTGCATCGGGTTTGCGCCCGGAGCAAACGGTTCTCCGGCTTTGCGGCCATCCGGCGTCGCCGTGGTTTTTTTACCGTACATGACATTGCTGGTAATTGTCAGAACCGACAACGTCGGCCGGGAATGGCGGTAGGCGTAGTGGCTGCGCAATTTCTTTTCAAAATTCTTGACAATTTCAACAGCGATTTTGTCAACACGGTCGTCGTCATTGCCAAATTTCGGGAAGTCCCCTTCCGTCTCAAAACCGATCGCAAGGCCTTCTTCGTTTAATACCGGCTTGACTTTGGCATATTTGATTGCCGAGAGGCTGTCGGCAAGGACGGAAAGTCCCGCAATGCCTCCGGCCATGGTACGAACGATTTCTTCATCGTGAAGTGCCATTTCAATGCGTTCGTAACAATACTTATCGTGCATGTAATGGATCACATTCAACGTATCAATATAAAGTTTTGACAACCAATCCGTAATTTCATCAAGATTCCGAATGACTTCGTCGTATTTCAAGTATTCGCTGCCGGCAAGAAGCGGAATCGCGGGACCGCACTGAACATTATCGTGAGCAACGTCGCGTCCTCCATTGATGGCAAACAGTAACGCTTTTGCCAAATTGCAGCGGGCTCCGAAAAACTGCATCTGTTTACCGATTTTCATCGCCGATACACAGCAGGCAATGCCGTAATCGTCGCCAAATTTTACTCGCATCAAATCATCATTCTCATACTGGATCGATGAAGTCCGGATCGAAATTTCCGCACAGTAATTCTTGAAATTCTGCGGCAAACGGTCACTCCAGAGAACAGTTAAGTTCGGTTCCGGTGCCGGACCGAGGTTTACCAACGTATGCAGAAAGCGGTAAGTCATCTTTGTGACCATATGGTTCCCTTTGACGGAAAGCCCGGCAAGAGATTCCGTTACCCAGGTCGGATCGCCGCTGAAAAGTTCATCATAAGCCGGAGTTCGCAAAAAGCGGACTATGCGAAGCTTCATAATGAAATGATCAACAAATTCCTGAATTTCCCGTTCCGTATACTTTCCGGCAGCGAGGTCTTTTTCCGCATAGATATCGAGGAAAGTTGAAATACGGCCAATTGACATTGCCGCGCCATTCTGTTCTTTGACCGCGGCAAGATATCCAAAGTAAAGCCACTGAATCGCTTCTTTGGTATCTTCTGCAGGTCGGGAGATATCAAATCCGTATTTTGCCGCCATCTCTTTCAATTCTTTCAACGCCTTGATCTGTTCGGCAATCTCTTCCCGTTTGCGGATCTGGTCGAAATCCATGACGTCAATCACCATCTCTTTTTTCGCGCGAAGTTTGTCTTCGATCAACGCATCAACTCCGTACAAAGCAACGCGACGATAGTCTCCGATAATTCGCCCGCGCCCGTAAGAATCCGGCAAACCGGTAATAATCCCGGCGTGACGAGCAAGTTTCATTTCGTCGGTATAAACATCAAAGACGCCATCATTATGGGTTTTGCGGTATTGAAAAACTCTTGCAACCTCGGGATCCATTTTGCGGCCGTAGGCTTCGAGTTCCGTATAAATCAGGCGGATTCCGCCGAAGGGCATGATTGCCCGTTTGAGCGGAGCGTCGGTCTGAAGTCCGACAATCTGCTCCAGCTCTCTGTCGATATACCCCGCATCGTGTGCAGTAATTGTCGAAATGGTATGTTCGTCGATATCGTAAACGCCTTTGCGTTCCCGTTCAACCTTCATCATATCCAGAAGTTTGTTCCATAAAGCAGTGGTACGCTCTGTCGGCTCGGTCAGAAATTGACTGTCTCCATCGTACGGAGTATAGTTTTTCTGAATAAAATCACGGACATTGATTTCATCCTGCCAGTCGCCCGGAATAAAGCTCATATCATATCCTTTCAACCCACATAATCATGTTCTGTTGTAAAAGGAATACTATATCACATTACCGGGTCGACTGCAAGGGTTTTCCGCAAAAAACCAGTAACCATTATCAATTAAAAACCGGCAACAGCCACTTCTGGTGAGAAATTTTTCGTTCTTCCACTGTTACTAACGGCAATCACAAAGAAGCAAAAAATTACTTTGCAACCGGCTTCAGCAGCACAAAAGCAGGCAATCCCTTGATCTCGAAACGGTCCAGTAATGCAGCATTTGCAGCCTCTCCGAGGTCTTCGGCCTGAAATTTCACGACAATATAGCGATCCAGCGCCCGGACAACTTCGGGATCACGCAATGTGGAGTGCTCCATTGCAGTACAATTCTTGCACCAGGTCGCCCAGAAATCAATTACGACTTCCTTGTTATTGTCCTGCGCTTTCTGTAACGCCTCGTCAAGCCTGGCAAATTCCTGTGTCACCTCTTCTCTGGACAAGCTCTCTCCTTCTTGAGGGAGCAGCGTCCATCCCAGATATCCGTAATACCCTGCGGCAATCAAAATCAGAATACCGAAGACCATTTTCAGTTTGTTCATCCACATACCGGGTTTCGGTAAAATCGAAAAACCTGCCCCGGCAAGCGGCCAAGGCAACGCCATCCCGATACCCAGCAGGAACGGCAAGACCAATCCCAAAACGTTTCCTCCTTCATAGATTGTTCCGGACAAGAGCAGGACACCGATCACAACAGGAGCAACACATGCTCCGGCAAGCAATGCAGCAATAGCACCCATAAGAAAAGCAGCAATCATTGCCCCGACCGGCAATTTTTTTACATCAACCTTTCCACTGAAACGAGAAAAATCGATCAGGATTTTATCAAACATCGCCAGCGCCAGAATCACAAAAATCACAGCAATTGCAAAATTAAACCACGGGGAAGAGTTCAATTCTCCGAAACGTGCTTTAGTCAATACGACGACAACCCCGAGGATTCCATAGGCAATTGCCATACCGGCGCCATAAGCACTTCCGCGCCAAAGTCCTGAAAACCGTTTTTCCCCACTGCCTGCGCCAATAATCGCCAGGTTAATTGGAATCATCGGCAAAACACATGGGGTAAGATTTAATCCCAACCCGCCGAGCAATACCACCAGAATCAACATCCAGGTTCCGCCGGTTAATCCCAAAGTGTCTTCTGCATTCCCGGAAAGGAAATCGAGAAATTTTTCCTTATCCAGAAAACCGTTAGCAGTCCGTACCGGTTCAAACGCGTCCAGTAGCCGTGCAGTATTCTCTGGCAAAGCACCCGAAGTTGCAGTCTCCCCGCCCGTTTCCGCAACAGTTCCGGACGCACTGACCGCAAACTCCTCGGAGTCAGGAATAAAACAAATTCCCGGATTCCCTTCGCTTCCTTCGGAACATCCCTGATAAGAAACCGTCACGGTAACATCTTCTGTTATCGGTGCAAATTCCCAGCGATGAATCCCCGCCGCGTAGATCGGAACATCTCCTTCGGAAATATCATCATAATGCATCACTGTTTCCGGAACTTTCTGTGCACTTAACTCCGTTCCGGAAACGGTCGTTACGATAACTTCCGTCGCACTTTGATACAGATAATGCTCCGGTGCCACTGTCACTGACACAGTCAATGCGGTTGGCGCAGGCAGACATTCCCAGACAAATGGTTTTTCTCCATCTGCTCCAGACAAAGCTCGAGCGAGGACCAACAGTATCAATACGGATAAAAGTATTTTACCTTTTTTCAAATCAAACATGTTTCCCTTCCCATCCTTCCGTTTTCTTCATACTTTCACAACGCCAAGATAAACAAAAACGGCGGGGAAGAAGGCAAATCCCTCCTTCTCCGCCGCAAGGAAGTATTTTTTTTATTTTTTCTCTTTCTGCGCAGCGGCAATCCCTTCTTCCAAATGCGTAATATACTTTTCCGGAGACAAATCCTGATACCCGGTCTGGAACAGGACTTCACCTTCTGCATTCATGATCAGAATCGTGGGAAAGCCGGTAACACCATATTCTTTCATCAACTCACGATTATGCTTTTCCTGTTCCCGGGACAATTTGTTTTTTCTCGGAAAATCGACCTTGAGCATCACGAAATTTTTAACGGCATATTCCTGGAATGCCTTCTGAGATAAAACCTGTTCATCCAATTTTATACACCAGCGGCACCAGTCTGAACCGGTAAAATCCACAAATAAAAGCTTATTTTCTTTTTTTGCAAATTGTTTTGCCGCATCAAAATTCTGATACCATTCAAAACCGGACACGACCGGCTTGGCTATTTTCGTATTTTTTGCAACCCCCTCTTCCAGTTTCTTCACATATTCCTCAGGCGAAACCGATTCATAACCGGTAGTGTAGAGGACTTTTCCTTCGGGAGTCATCACCATAACGGTCGGAAACCCTTCGACAGAATACTTTTCTGCAAGAGCTTCGTTCTGCGCAATTAATTCCTTGCTTTGCTTGACTTTTTGAGGGAAATCGATTTTTACCGGGACAAATTTTTTAACGACAGCTTCCTGAAAAGCCTTTTGAGAAAAAATTTCTTTATCCAATTTGATACACCAGCCGCACCAGTCCGATCCAGTAAAATCCACCAGCAACAGCTTATTTTCCTTTTTGGCCAACTCCTGAGCAGCAGCAAAATCTTCATTCCAGGAAAACTGTACCGGGGCACTCTCCTGTACGTTTTCTGCCGCGGAAACGGCCTTAACTTCTGCCGTTGCATCGGCCAGTAAAGCCGGCTGAAACACCGCCATAGTACCAGCAACAACAAATAAATTCCAGATTTTTGACATGTTCTCCTCCTTTCAAAGAAGATTCTTCACCGGCAATATCTCAATAACCGGCATGAGCCAAACTTTGCTTCAAAAAAGCGACATACTCTTCAGCGCCGCCGTGTCGGAATCCAGTACGGAGCAAAACATCGCCTGCGGCGCCGCAGATCAACACTGTCGGGAAACCGTCCACCTCATATAACTCTGCCAGATCGCGGTTATTCTTCGCCACTTCCGGCAGCTGAGGCCGATGACGCGGGAAATCCAGTTTCACCATAACAAACTTTTCGACAGCATATTTCTGAAAAGGTTCCTGACTGAAAATTTCCTGTTCAATCCGGGTGCACCACGGACACCAATCAGATCCGGTAAAATCAATCAAGATCAGTTTCTGTTCCGCAAGTGCCTTTTCTTTGGCTTTATTCAAATCCGTCAACCATTGAATCATTTTCATGTCTCCTCATTTTTTTGGGAAAAGTTCGAAAAATCGACAACTTTTCCTCTTTTGGAGTGCAAAATAACACCTCCAGTGATAAATGCAAACCAAACTGTTTCAAAATCATTCAATTCCATCAAAAACAATGGAAGTTATTCAACAGGGTTGCGAAACGTCAAATTCTGCGTCGCATTTTTACTGATTTGCTGGACGATTTTTGATTCATATTCACCGGAAATATCATTCATTTCGCTACGAATCAATGCAATTTCTCCATAATTAACAAAAAACAAACATTCTCCTAAAATGGCATACACTCTGCCGTCAATCTCTTGATCTGCCAAACCATATCGCAGAATCGTTGCCAACTGTTCTATGTCTCTTCGTAAATAACGCTCGTAAAGTTCCGGACAAACCTCAGATTTTTCCAGAAATTCACAGGTAAAAATACGTAGTCCGGCAGATTTTGCGCGCAGCAGGAACAGCCGCCGGACAAAATCATCGATCCATTCCTGCAAGGCCGCAACCATTGACTGTTGATCGACAATTGTTAATAAAGGGAATTCGGTAGCTGGGAAAATGTGCGAAAAATATTGTTCCATTACCGCGGCGAAGAGCTCATGCTTTCCGCCGTAATAATACTTGATCGACGCAATGTTTACCTCCGCTCTGCGGCAAATTTCACGAATTGTAGCACGGCGGTATCCTTTTTCTTCAAAAACACTCTGTGCAACTTTGAAGATAATTTCTCTGGTATTGTTTGCCATTTTCAGCTCTTGATCCTCGAGTTTTTTCAGAGGCTTATCGTGCCACATTCGTTTTCAGCAGAACCTGACCAGTTCCCGATCCTGCTGATGATGCTTTTTCCGGCTCTCGAGAAGGATGGGTTGGCGTCTTCGGCGGTTTCGGTGGCGGTTTCGGTGGCCGGGGGCGATTCCAATTCGGAATGATGATTCTTGTTCCCCAGCCACGCCAAAGCCGATTATAGTTGTCATTCTGATAATTATTGGATAATGTAGCAACCTGATTTTCCAAGTTGCTCAAGCGCCCGAGAACACTGCCGTTCGCTGCATAATTTGCGGTCAGCCCAAGGACTTCATTCTGCCGGGAACAAACCGTATAGAGTTCATTAAACGCATTTTCATACTGTTGATTCAATTGCTGTTGACCGGCAGCGAACATTTCCACATTCTGGAAGTAGTTGCTGAAATAATTAATGTATTCGAGCGTCGAAGAGTCAAATTGCTTGACCTGTTCCAATCGGTCGGTATGAGCCTGCAAAGTCTCTTCGGTTGTTTTCCGCAGTGACTCAAGCTCCTCACGAAGCTGGTGAATTTCCGACATTGCCGCATCCAGTTCAGCTGAGGTTGGAGAAATTTGCGCAACAGGTTGTTTCTGCTCCGGCATCGGTTGCTGCACCTGATGATCTCTGAACATGAAGAAGAACAAACACGCTTCCCCCGCCAGAAGAAGGATAATGACAATACTTCCCAGGATCCAGGGGATTTTTCTTTGCTTCGGCGGAAGCGCCGGTTCTGCCACGCTGAACAGGTGGTTGCAACTCTGGCAGGTAATCGTATGCTCAGCACCCAGTGTCTCATAGGAATACGCCTGCCCGCAATATGGACATGATACTTTCGGCATAAATGATCCTCCGTATTTCGGATCAGCCCTCTACTGTTCCGATAGTTTCCCTGCATTTGCAGGATCTTACGAATCACTTCTCAATTCCCCGGGATACAATAGATGGGATATGAGAGAAATACAACTTGGCTGCCAGAAAAAAATTTTTCGGAAAAAAAATTATTTAGTTGCAATAATATTCACTTCTCAGGCGTTTTTGCAAGTAAAATAACTTTTTGAACAGAGAAACATTGGAAAGTTGGGATTCAAAAATGAGTAAAATGAGCAAAATACTCCGCAAAACAGGTTTTGGAGTTGTCGTAATTGCCGTTCTCGGCGGTGTAGCTTTCTGGGCCTATAAAAGTTTTGCCACACCTCCTGCACAAATTGAGTACATCACGACTCCAGCGCTCCGTCAGGCAATGGAAAATACAATCTCCTCGACGGGAACCGTTGAACCAGAAGAATTGGTCAATGTTGGAGCACAGGTTGGCGGAATGATCACCACCTTTGGGACCGATGTCAAAGGTAATACTGTCGATTACACCTCAGAAGTCAAAGCAGGGCAAATGCTTGCACTGATCGATGACTCGCTCTATGCTGCTGACGTCAAACAAGCGCGGGCACAGCTTGCCCAGTCAGAGGCAAATATCAAGCAGTGTGAAGCCAACATCAAGCAAGCGCAAGCAAAACTTCTTCTCGCAACCAATGAATGGGAACGTGCGCAAAAACTTCTTCCTCAAAACGCAATTTCCCGAAGCGAATACGACTCCGCAGAATCTGAGTTCATCAGCTGTACCGCTGCCATTGCCACCAACGAAGCTGCACTGGCAGTAGCAAAAGCGCAGAAAGCCAGCAACGAGGCAACTCTGGAACGAGCAGAATACGATCTCAATTATTGTACCATTTCTTCACCGGTTGATGGCGTTATCATCGACCGCCGAGTCAATATCGGACAAACTGTCAACTCCAGTATGAGTGCGCCATCGCTTTTCCTGATTGCAAAAGACCTGAAGAAAATGCAGGTCTGGGTCTCCGTTAACGAAGCGGATATTGGCTCCATTAAAGTTGGGCAGGATGTCGAATTTACTGTCGACGCCTTCCCGGAACGGAACTTCAAAGGCACAGTCAGCAAGGTTCGTTTGAACGCAACTATGTCGCAAAACGTTGTCACTTATGTCGTAGAAATCTCTACAGACAACTCCGACGGTACGCTGTTGCCGTATCTGACCGCCAATGTCAAATTCATTCTGGATCGCCGTGACAATGCCCTTACCGTTCCCAATGCCGCATTACGTTTCACTCCTCAAATATCAGAACTTGACGCAAGTGCAGCAGATTTCTCACTTGAAGAAGGAGAACGCGTCGTTTATGTCAAGGAAGGATCGACCATCCGCCCGATCGCAGTAAAAACCGGCCTCAATGATGGAGTTAATACGGAAATTCTCTCCGGTGACCTCCAGGAACAGATGGAAGTAATCACCGGCAGCCGCATTGTTTCTGTTGCGGATAAGGCATCAAATGCCGAAAACAACAGTGGCAGCCCATTCCTGCCCAAGCCACCACAACGTAACAACAAAAAGTCGGGAGAGGACAAAAAATGAGTACTCCCCTGATCGAACTAAGAGAGATTACGAAGACCTATTTTCTCGGAGAGATCAGCGTCCCCGTCCTCAAAGGGATCACCTTTACCATCGAGCAAGGAGAATACGTTGCTCTGACCGGCGCTTCCGGGTCGGGAAAATCGACACTGATGAATATCCTTGGCTGCCTTGACCGTCCAACCTCCGGGGAATATCTTCTGGAAGGTCAAGAGGTCGGTTCTCTTTCCAGCGACCGTCGCGCTATGGTACGCAACCGGAAAATCGGTTTTGTCTTCCAGAGCTTCAACCTGCTGCCCCGTACCAGTGCCTTGGATAATGTCATTATGCCGTTATCTTATACTGCTGGCGATCTATCACATCGGGAAATGCGCAAGCGCGGTAGAGCCATGCTCGAAAAAGTCGGACTGGGTGATCGTATGGATCATTACCCATCCCAGCTTTCAGGGGGACAACAACAGCGTGTGGCGATTGCCCGTGCATTAATCAACCATCCACCGGTACTCTTTGCCGACGAACCGACCGGAAATCTCGACTCTCACACCAGTGTCGAAGTGATGAAAATGTTTGAAGAACTGAACAAGGAAGGAATTTCCATTATTTTGGTAACGCATTCACAGGAAGTGGCTGCTGCTGCGCATCGGAATATCCGCTTGCATGACGGTCAGCTTGTCGATGGCGTGTTCGGCGTTGAAACGCCGCTGGAAGGAGGAAAGCAATGAGTTTTCTGGCAACATTACTCGTCGCATTAAAAGCGCTTCGGCGTAATCCGACCCGTGCTCTTCTGACGACGCTTGGAATTATTATCGGTATTGCCGCAGTAATTGCAATGATGGAAATCGGCAAGGGATCATCTTCCTCGATTCAAAGTTCAATTGCCGAAATGGGAGTCAACACACTGGTAATCATGCCGGGGACGCCCAGGCCTCCGGGCGGAGTCCGTGCCGCGAGAGGCAGTGCAATGTCTCTAACCCCGAGCGACTGCACCGCAATTGAACGGGAATGTCCTTCTGTCAAATACGTTGCACCAATTGTCAACGCGGCAGGGAAACAATTGGTCTATGGAAATACCAACTGGGAACCGAACCAGATCGTTGGCTCTTCGCCGGAATACCTGGAAATCCGTAACTGGAATATTACTGAAGGACGAGTATTTACGGCACGGGAAGTCGAAAAGCGCGCGCGAGTCTGCCTGGTCGGATCCACAATTGTCAAAGAGGTCTTTGGCGGATTGTCGCCATTAGATTCAACGATTCGGCTCGGTAACGTCACATTTCAGGTTATTGGCGTACTGGAATCCAAGGGTTCCAGCATGATGGGGCGGGATGAAGACGACACGATTATTGCGCCATGGACAACGGTTCGGCTGCGCCTTACCGGATTGAAAACCGGAACAGCGACCAGTACGACCAGTACAGCCTCAACGTTGCCCAGCGATCTCTATCCTGCAGAAGGAGTGGCTTTTTATCCGGAACAGGCAGAAAACCTCGAAACAGACACGCTGTTAATTCCCAAATTCACCGTTGTCGATCAAATCATGACCGCAGCATCATCTCCGGAAACGGTGGATATCGCCACCGCTGAAATTACAAAACTGCTCCGTGAACGTCATAATTTAGCGGAAAATGCTGAAGATGATTTCTGGATTCGTAACTCCGCAGACTTTATGGAAATGCTGACTTCCACAACGACAGTAATGTCAAATTTGCTACTTGTTGTTGCTCTGATTTCACTACTTGTCGGCGGGGTTGGAATTATGAATATCATGCTGGTTTCCGTGACAGAGCGAACGCGCGAAATCGGGCTGCGCATGGCAGTGGGCGCACGGTCACGGGATATCCTTCAACAATTTCTAATTGAGTCGATTCTACTCTGTCTTGTTGGAGGGATTCTCGGGATTCTGCTGGGACATGGTGCAGCCATGCTGGTTCATTCTCAACTCGGCTGGCCGACCGAATCGAGCCCGGCTGTAGTTGCAGCGGCTTGTCTGGTGTCTGCTGGTGTTGGAATTATCTTCGGTTTTTATCCAGCATACAAAGCATCAAAGCTCGACCCGATTGAAGCACTGCGTTATGAATAGGCCTATTACATGCCTTTTAACGAATCGCCCTTTCTTCTACCGCTGGGGTACAATGCTACTCCATTGTGAACTCTCTATCAAGCCTAACTTTCCCCCCCACAAAATGTTGGCAATGTACCTCAGCGGTTCTTTTACTTTGCTGCTGCAAACGATAAATCATCCATAACAAGTATCTCTCTCTCATTAGCCCAAAGTAATGGATCTATCGTTTTGCAGCAGCTTCTTTTTTTATAAAAACTATCGTTATTCGACAAGGGAATCGTATT
>CALGPR010000022.1 GCA_937960425.1 uncultured Lentisphaeria bacterium | reverse complement strand
CTACAATGGAAGCCTTTCTATAGACGATACTTTGGAATAAAAATGGAAAAAATGGGGCTGAGTTATGAAAACAGGAAAAACATTTACGTTGATCGAGCTTTTAGTTGTGATTGCAATTATTGCAATTTTGGCCTCAATGTTATTGCCGGCATTGGGGAAAGCCCGTGCTGCGGCGTTAAACGTCAAATGTAAGAGTAATCTTCGCCAGCTTGGTATCGGATTTGAATTTTACTCTTCTGATTCCGGTGGGTACTTTACTCCATTGCTGGACGGATTGAGCGACAGCAATGACAATGACCGCTATACTTGGGCTGGTCTGTTGGCACGGGATTATGATTTAGGCGATGGTCTTTTTCAATGCCCTGCGGCATCAATGGGACCGGCAGAGTGGAGTGAGTGTATAGAACAGGGCGGTATGTGGGGGTCAGACGAAAAAGCCAAAACCGGATACTACCAGCATTGGGAAGATATGGATGAATCCGGATATGGCGCACCTTATGCCTGCGGTTTTACTGTTTCCTACATGTTTTACAATGATGAGGGGGCCCCGTTGAAGGTTCATACCAATGCCAATGGAGTTTCCTCTGATACACTCTTCAAGTGTGTTGAAGGCAGCGATTATATGTACGATCCGGAATTTAACGGCGGCGCTACAGAAATTGAAAATAAGGTCTGGAACGTCGGCCGCATCCGTCATGGCCGGAAGACAAATGTCCTCTTTAATGACGGTCATGTCGACTCGGCTCAATCGTCGACGAAAACGAATAAACTGAAATATCACAGCTTGAAAAAAGTTAACGATGAAGAGATGTAACTTGTTTTTCAGCTGACGTAAAGTAATTGCAGTTAAAGTTGCCTCCAGCTCCGGCCCACAGCCCGGTCGGAGCAACATCTCTCCCTGCATCGGGATCTCCGGAATACGGAGATCCCACTTTATTTTCAGGACTGCATTTTCAGTCACTATTTTGAAGAACCGCCAAATGCTTTTGCATGAAAAAAACTTATTGTATTTTCCTTTTTCTTTAATCTCTTTGCTTTGCCTGTTTGCCGCCTCTGAATACGACCGATAAAATACGTTACACGGCAATGACGCGCGAAATTTTGCCAGCAATCCATGGATACCATACCGCATTTGAATGGCTTGCTGTATAATGAAAAGGATCTAAATCAAAGGGGTAAGCTTTAAATTCGCAGAGAAAGTCAGTTTGCGCTTTACCAGGGGGAAGTGCTTGCTACACTTCCGTTGAAAATAATGTTGGTACGCACGGCGCAATACGCAGGAACATTGCATTGACGCACCATCGCTGACGACAGCAATATTTTTGCATGATGGACTGATTTTTTCTGTCGGAACTTTTGGGTCTTGGGTATGATATTTGTGGTGGCAATTGTTGTTTGCGTCAGTGATTGATTTTTACGAAGGCTTAGCAAGCTACGGGGGATACCGACAAGGCCTTGGGGTTATGAGGAATATCTACTGCGTTCAGTTTGTATAACGAAAAGTGTGCTGGGATGATTACTGCCGACCATGCTTTTGGCGGGCTTCTGTTTATTTGGCGAGAGTTAAAAAAATCTGATATGGCATGCTTCCGCTGTTTGTTGCGAGAATGTGCTTTGTCCCGTATGTGTGGCGAGTCTATCTGGCAGATGGAGACTTCTGGTTCCAATTTATTCATGTGAAACATTTCCAGCGAGCCGTTTCCGGAATGGGTTCGATCGATTTTTGCGAAAAAACCGTTTTTTATTATATTCCGTTTCTGCGGGTAGGAATGCGACCTTTCCTTTTCGTGATAATTTTCGCGCTATTGCGCCTGCCTTGGAATTTCAGGCCATCGACGAAAGAAGATCGTTTGGTAATGTTTGGATTTCTCTGGATCTGTTTTTGTTTTTTCTTCTGTCGGTAAGAAACTGGGAACGTACATTCTTCCCTGTTTTCCTTTTTCATGGTCGCCTCGGCGCTTGGACTGTGCTGTAACAGCCGCTTCGAGAAAATCAGGAAGACTACAACAGAAAAATTATCCCGCGTATTTGGCGGAAGTATCATTTGTATTAATAATATGACAGACACTATTGATTTTTTATTGGAAGGATGGAGGGCGCGACTGGAAGAGTGGCTGACGGGATTATTGGCTGGTTTGACAAACGCAGCATAAGGGATGGTAATTTTTTTAATTCGCGGCTGCCACAAAATCAGTTACTTGGCGTCTGGAGTTAGTAACATTACCAAGTATGGCAGCAACACATTGGGTAATGTCGGCACATTTTGTTGGACATATTCGTCCTGAAAATTTTATTCATGAGGTAGTAATCTGAATAGGAACGCTCCCGGAGCCTGCATCGAATTGAGTAGATGGCTCCGCTGCCGCTTCCGCAACATGAGCGTTGGAGTGTACGGATATTACTCTTTACGATAAAGAAAGAAAATTTTGTTATAGATTCAGTCGTAGAGCCAAACCGCGTCATAAAACAGAAGACGAAATTGCACTGATTAAGACTCCGGTGGTAAGCTTTTCATCGAGGAAACGAAGAGTCCGTAAAATTCTGCCCGGCTTTTATTGCGGGCTATGGAAAATTGCGAGGGGAGTTATATTACTCAGCAGAATCAAACGCAAACCGAATGATTAAAAAAATCCGGCTTTGCATTGCATTTTATCGAAAAATGCAGTATTGTATAATTGGAACAACAGGATTTTTTCTGGAATAACAAGATGAGTCAAGGCAGGAAATATACAATATTTTTACAGACACCCGTATTCAAACGGGAGGTTTCCTTGCGTTTTGGCGGAATTATTTTTTCTTTTCTCGCCGGCGATCGACTTAGTCGGGCCGATGCGACATCCCTTCTCAGACGGTAGAGTCCGTTTGCTGTATCCTGCGGGGCCGTATCGGCCGTAAAACTCCCGAAAAAGGTTGGGCGAATTATTGTTTTTTATGCCTGATTGCCTTATATTAACAAAATGATTTTGAATGTGCGCCGCATCTCCTCTGACTTGACAATTCCGACACAGAATGCGGCAGCTTGAAATGGAGAAAGTAAAAATGTCAGACTATCCGAAATATAAGTATCCGCAACCGATTCCTATGCCACACCGGAAATGGCCCGATGCAATAATTCAGCAATCTCCAGTATGGGCATCGGTTGATTTGCGTGACGGAAACCAGGCATTGCCAATCCCAATGAATCCTGAAAAGAAGCTGGAATATTTTCAGATGCTGGTCAATATCGGCTTCAAGGAAATTGAAGTAAGTTTTCCAGCCGCATCTCAAGATGACTTTGATTTTGTACGCTGTCTGATTGAAGGGAATCATATCCCGGAAGATGTCAAAATTTCGGTTTTAACCCAGGCGCGGGAGCATCTGATTGATCGGACTGTTGCTTCATTGGTTGGCGCGAAGCAGGCGATTGTCCACTGTTATGTAGCAACAAGTGATTTACACGGACGTTTTGTCTTCGGCGATAGCAGAGACGAAGTGATGGAAATGGCAATAGCTGGAACCAAAATGGTGAAAGCTGCTATTGAGAAATACGGGATGACTGGAAAAATCGGATATGAATTTTCTCCAGAAGAGTTCACGGACGTGGGGCCCCTCCCAAAAATCTGATTTTATTTTGAATTTGCCGGCAACAGTGGAGCGTCGCCCCCCCAATCAATATGCAGATATGATTGAATATTTCCGGGAGCATTATCCGTATTTGGAGGAAACTACAATCAGTTTGCATGCTCATAACGATCAAGGGTGCGCAGTTGCGGCCACAGAACTGGCATTACTGGCAGGTGCAGATCGTGTTGAAGGGACTATTTTCGGACATGGAGAACGTACGGGAAACCTGGATATCATGGTATTGGCGCTGAATCTGCATTCACGTGGCATTGACACCCATTTGGATTTTTCGAATATGACGGAAATCGTTCATTTGGTTGAAGCGAATAGTTGTATTGAAGTTCATCCACGGCATCCTTATGCAGGCGCATTGGCATTTACCGCTTTTTCCGGATCACACCAGGATGCCATACGGAAGGGAATGGAGCAGCGCAGTCAAATCAGCGAATTTTTCCAGCAGGGATGGAAAATGCCGTATTTACACATCGATCCGGCAGATGTTGGGCGCAGTTATGAAAAGTTGATCCGTATTAACAGCCAGTCAGGCAAAGGTGGAATTGCCTATATATTGGAAAAAGAGTTCGGCATTTATCCACCGAAGGCAATGCATCCGGAAATTGGACGTGTTGTACAGAAAGTTGCCGATGAAACAGGTGTAGAGTTAGACTCTCAGATGTTGTACGATATTTTTATGAAAAATTTCGTAAATATCACCGGGCCGTTTGCACTGACGGATTTTGAACGGGAAATTCTGGAACATGAACATGGCGACTGGATTGGAGTGCGGTATAATCTCCGATTTGGAGATCAGGTTTTCCGGTTGACCGGAGAAGGCAATGGACCTATTTCCGCGGTGGTGCGTGCCCTGTTGCAGTGTGAAGCAATTCCACGGTTTGAATTGGAAGATTTTTCAGAGCGTACCTTAGGTGTAGATGCGCATGCCAAGGCAATGGCATTTATTGGTATCCGCTACGGCCACAACCGCAAGTTGATTTATGGCGCGGGAATCCATTCCAATATTGACCGTGCCGCAATTGCAGGGTTGATCTGTGCATTGAACCGTGCTTATGCGTTGTATTCTGATGGAATGGCGGAGAAATAACGAAAATGGCGAAGTATACCTTTAAAGATGAAATGACGCCGACGGCGCGTGCACGCCGTCGGTTATTATGGATTATTTGTGTATTGATTATGGCAATCATCGGGATTGTCTTGGTGTATTCCTTGTTGCAAAGCAAAGGCGATGCAGAAGTTATTGCTTCGCAGAACAATGTACCGGAATCGCCGTCTCTGCCGGGAAGTACAGAAATTCCCCAATCGGTGGCTTCTATACCTGAGCCGAATTATCGATATAAAGTTCCTTCAAAGAATCCTTTAGTAGGGCAGCCTTTTGATTACAGCAACGTTGTACGCGGGACAATTCCGGATTTAGGGTTGTCAAATGCTGCCGGAACGGGGATTCTGGTCGATCTTGATACACATAAGGTTTTGTGGGCAAAGGATGAAAAGCGAGGCGTTCCAATTGCATCGATGGCGAAATTGATGACAGCCCTGCTGCTGATGGAAGAGTTGGAAGAGCGACCTGAATTGAGTCTGGAAACAATAATTCCGGTGACTGTTGAGGCATCGAAAATAGGAGGAACGCAAGTCTGGTTAGATCCGAAAGAAAGTTTCAGCTACGATGAGTTACTGAAGAGCATGATGATTTGCAGCGCGAATGACTCCTGCTTCCTGGTGGCGCAAAGTCTCAGTGGCGGGAATATTCCTGCTTTTGTAGCAAAGATGAATCGGCGGGCAGCAGAGTTGGGGATGGCAGGAACGAATTATGTAAATACCAATGGCTTGCCGGGTGACGGAGGAGAAGAGACGGTGAGTTCAGCGGAAGGATATGCTTTTTTAGCTGAACGGATTCTTGAATATCCGCAAATCATGAAATGGGTGGGAACATGGCGTGAGTCGTTTCGCCCGACGGGATCGCCTCATTGGGTTGACATGATCAATACAAATAAATTGCTCAACAAATGTGCTGGGGTTGATGGATTGAAGACCGGATATATCAAGAAAGCAGGTTTTTGCCAGACGACGAGTTGTTTGCGTGGCGGAAAGCGATTGATTGCTGTGGTGACAGGGTTTCAAAAGAGAGCCGACCGGGATCAATTTATTACGCAGTTGTTAGATTGGGGATATGCGCGTGCTGCCGCTTTAGAATAATGAGAAGATATCAAGGTTGTTAGTGATGATTACTGTAATTGCGCGAATTTATCTTAATGCCGATTGCCGGGAAAAATTCCTTAAAATTTTCAAAGAAAACATCCCGAATGTCCGGGAAGAGGCCGGGTGCATCAGCTATACCCCATATGTGGATGCAGATGTCGCGATTGGGTTGCCGATAGTATCGAACCCGGACTTGGTAACGGTGATCGAAGAGTGGGAATCGATCGAAATATTAAAGGCGCATTTGGAGGCTCCCCATATGGTAAAGTACCGGGAAATGGTGAAGGAGCTGGTAAATCATACGGAGCTTTCGATTTTTGCGGAGGCTTGACGCCGTTACGCGTGATCCATAGAACATAGATAACGAATGAATATAATCTTTGTTGCAGCAGGATTCAATACCGACATCAGATACAGAGTTTTTCCTTGCCTTTAAATCAATTCTTAAGCTTGCCTTGATAATCCAATTGGCAAGTGCCAATTGGGATCTGCCAACTCGAAACAGGGTTAGGAAAAGAAGAACGCGAGAAGGCAAGAGCCTTTCCTCAAAAGTTTTTTCCTTCCCGCATCTCGCATTGGGCTTTTTCACAATCGACAAATCCAGTTTGAAAAAAATGCCATTGAGCAGAACAAGCTCAATGGCATTTTAGTAATACACGACGCAAGGTCGACTGATTATTGCGGAATAATCAGGTCTTTTTCCACCTCAGAGAGGTCGCGAGTAATTTCAGGAACATCAACAGAAAGGTTTTCCGCATTCAATTTCTGACGTGTTGCGTCAATGTCAACCAATTGCTTTTCTTCTCCAGCAATTTCATTGGTATAGCCGATCAAATTGGAGTTCGTAACCGCATCAAGTTGCGCTTTTGCATTACGAAGGTTAATCAGAGCGCTGACCAGAGCCGTCTCTGCATCAACTAAACTTAACTGTGCTTCATTCAAGCGGGTAATATTGCACGTTCCAACACGGTACTGTTCTTCAACCAAGTCACGTTGTTTAATAACCAGGGAAAGGTCTTTTTTATAGTTTTTGGCCAACTTGACATTCTGGACGTAGTATTCATAAGCAGTACGCACTTCATTCACGACGGCCAGCCAACTGCTGGCAACAGTAAATTCCGCGGCTGCGACTTGTGCCTGCGCGCTACGCATTGCATTATAACGCTGCAACCCGTTGAAAATGGTCCAGTTTGCATTCAGTCCATAACTGAAAGAAGGACTGTTCTGATAGGTATGATGATAATTATTCAGGCCACTATTCCCATAAATACGACCGTAAGAAGTGTTAAATCCGAAAGCCGCATCAATAGAAACCTGCGGTGAAAAAGCGCTGTAAGTCTGATACATGTTGTACCGGGTCACTTCCAGTTGCTCCCGGTAAGCGGCAAGATCCGGACGGTTATGCAACGCTGTATCCAAATAAACATCAACACTGGTAAGCATATCATCAATTGTATCGTCAAACTCCTGGAAAGTAACATCTTCCGGGAATACACCTTCAGGATATCCAAGAAGTTGGGCAAGAGTATAAACGGCCACACGGTATTCGTACTCGGCTATTGCTTCATTGCTGATGGCATCGTTAACCTTGATCTGGAAGTTCAAAAGGTCACTCAATGCAGCAGTTCCCGCGTTGAGTTTGATGCGGGTTTCTTCGAGCTGTTGAATTTCAAATTCTTTATCGGCAACAGCAATCCGGCGTTTTTCATTGGCAAGAAGAATGTCGTTATAAGCGTATGCTACCGACAGAATCAGCCTGCGACGAATGTCTTCACGCATTTGCCCCTGGTAATTATAGCCGTGTTCTGCAGCAAGAATTGCCATGTCACGGGCAAGACCGTCAAAAACCAACCAGGAAGCCTGGATCCCGGTACTCGTAGTGAAATTAGAATTTCGGGACGAAGAAGTATTTACCTGGTGATAGTAATTGTTGTGAGTTTGCTGCATTCCAAACGAAGTAGAAATTGTCGGAGACCATGCACCCCAAGCCTGGTAATAACTCATTTTAGCGGCATTGACTGAATGGTATGCAGAAATGTAGTCAGGATTATTGGCAATAGCAATTTCAATTGCCTTATCCAGAGTCAGTTTTCCGGAGGCGCGTTTGAGAATCAGGTCGCCTTCGCCGGTTTGGCGCTGGGTGAAGGTTTCCCCTTCCAATACAGCAGGCGGGGGGGTATAGGTGTAACACCCGGTAAAAAAGGCTCCAAGCAACAGACCTTGAGCCCAAAGCACAATGTTCCGTTTCATTGAGGAAAATCTCCGTTTGTATTTTAAAAAAACTATTTATTTACTAAATTACTTCGTAAACCGAAAAAATCAATCCCACTTATATAAGAAAACTGTTGTTTTGCGCAAATATTGTGTGCAGGATGAAAAAAATCAAGACTTTTTGTTGCGGACATTTTTAAAAAACTGTTGAATCAAAGCTCTGGATTCTTCTGCAAGAATACCAGAAGTAACTTCTACCCTCCACAACATCCCGGGAAATCCGGTTACATCCAGCGCGGAACCACAAGCTCCATATTTCGGATCCGGTAAAGCGAATACAACCCGTTTGAGTTTGCAGTTAACCATTGCTCCGGCGCACATTGCACAGGGTTCTTTGGTAACGTAAAGGGTAGCGTTGTCAAGTCGCCAATCGTGACGTTCCGCCATTGCTTGTGTCAAAGCAATCATTTCTGCGTGGGCAGTGGCATCTTTCAGCATTTCTACCTGGTTCCCGGCTCGTCCAACAATTACGCCGTCAACAACGACAACAGCACCAACTGGAACCTCTCCGGCTTCGGCTGCACGCTCAGCTTGCTGCAGCGCCTTGCGCATAAAATATTCGTCACTGAAGAAATCTTCATTCATTTAGAAAACTCATACCATGACGGATCGTTAATGGTTACATTCTGATTGATGATGGTATCCTTATGCCGGAGAAAGAAAAAGCGAACCGAACGGTTTTCCCAGGTATAATAAAAGTACAACTCCAGCTCTTCGGGTTTGCCGCTACCGGGAATAACATCAGATTCCAGGAAAAAAAGTTTTAATGTGTCGAGGTTACGAATATAAGAAAAATCGACACCATTAGCGATTGCAAGTGCTGCTTCAAATTTT
>CALGPR010000021.1 GCA_937960425.1 uncultured Lentisphaeria bacterium | reverse complement strand
CTTGGATCCGACACAGGAGGTTCGATCCGTCAGCCGGCAGCGTTCTGCGGAATTGTTGGGGTCAAGCCAACTTATGGGCGCGTTTCCCGGTATGGCCTGGTTGCCTTTGCTTCCTCGCTGGATCAAATCGGCCCCATGACCCACAGTGTTGAAGATGCAGCAATTCTGCTGGATACCATTTGCGGAAATGATCCAAACGACTCAACCTCTCTGCCACAGCCGCCTACCGATTTTACCGGCACAGTAAAGGCTGCTGCCAACAAAAATCTACAGGGAATCCGTATCGGTCTACCTAAAGAATATCTTGAAGTGGAAGGGATGAGTTCCTGTGTTAAAACTGCTGTGGAGCAGGCGGTCGAATTATGTAAAGCTCAAGGCGCTGAGATTGTCAACGTTTCTCTCCCTCATACAAAATACGCTGTTGCAACTTACTATATTATTGCGACAGCGGAAGCCAGTGCAAACCTTGCCCGCTTTGACGGGATCCGTTATGGGGTTCGTGCTGAATCTGCAGATCTTGTTGATTCTTACTTCAAGAGTCGAGGCCAGGGATTCGGGGAAGAAGTGAAACGGCGTATTCTGCTCGGTACTTACGTGCTGAGCAGTGGCTATTATGATGCCTATTACCTTCGTGCCCAGAAGGTTCGCACACTCATTCGCCGCGATTTTGAAGAAGCGTTCAAATCCTGTGATGTCCTGTTAACCCCGGTTACGCCGACACCAGCGTTTCAATTTGGTGCGAAGAGCGACCCTCTTCAAATGTATCTTTCGGATATTTTCACCATTGCACTGAACCTATCCGGCAACTGCGGAATCAGCGTTCCAAGCCATATTGACCCGGAAACAAAACTCCCGGTCGGCGTTCAGTTCATTGCACCGACACTTGCCGAAGACAGTCTCTTCAACGTTGCTGCCATTTTTGAACGTGAACGGAAAGAACAGAACTTCGTTGCTCCGCTTACTTAGGTAATGCTGCAAAACGAAATGAGAGGGACAGAAGCCTGTTGCAAAAATGCTCCTGTTCCTCTCGTTTTTTCAAAAAAACTGTTTTCTTCCAGGATTCAGTTGAAATAATCTGAGTTATAATATACAGTGGGTGTTCTTCGTAATTTTTTACGCCAGACGAATTGCATCCTGATACTGGCCATCCTGAATCAGCCATGTATACACTTCCTCAGACCCGGCCATTTGCAAGGCGATATCATCGGTATCGTCCCCATTGAAATCTCCAGTTCCCACGATTTCCCAACCAGGAGCAGTATATCCGATGCCTGTTGCTGACTGATACGCGCCTTCCTTCAAAAGCCAGCAGCAAACGCCGCCATCGGCATCACGAAGGAGGATATCATCGGTTCCGTCTCCGTTAAAATCTCCAGCACCCACAATTGTCCAGCCTTCTGCAACATAACCGACACCTGTCACGTCAGCAAGGCTGCCTCGTTCCATAATCCATGCTGCAACTTCACCGGTTTGCTCATTCTGCAGTAAAATATCACTGGTTCCATCGCCATTGAAGTCGCCAGCAAGAGAAAATTTCCATGAATCCAGTAATTGGCCAACTCCAAACGCACCGGCATAAGTGCCATCCAGGATTTCCCATCCACAAACAGTACCATCTTTTCCATTTTGCAATAAAACGTCACTGGTTCCATCGCCATTAAAATCGCCAACTCCCAGCAGCCCCCAGGAATCAGCGGCAAGACCAACACCGGTAGCCTGTTGATACACTCCCGCCTCCAGAAGCCATGCTGCAACCTCTCCGCTCTCGGTGTTGCACAAAAGAAGATCATCGGTGTCGTTACCATTAAAATCTCCGGAAAATACAATTTTCCAGGGAGAAGCTGCTTCGCCAATATACCCGACACCGGTCACCCCAACAGCGCCATCAGGCAATGTCACGGCAATTTCACTTTGATCACCACCGGTAAAGTTGCCAAAAATAAGAGGATTGGATTTGTGGGCTTCTCCGCCGACAACCAGTGACAGCTCATTATTGACCAATCGCAAAGTAAAGGTACGATCGTAAGCAGAAATTGTTTTGCCAACTGTCAAGGTTCCATAGGCTCGGCCAAACTCATCGTATAATTCTATCGCATGCGTAAAAGAAGAAGCGTTGCCCGCAAGAACATAATTTCCGGCTTTCTGTTCATAATCGACGACAATGGAAAATGCAACATTGTTTTTATTGGTGGTGTCAGAGATCACGTTCATATTAACCAGCATTGCCGAATCAATATTTTCCCGCTCAGAAAGACTGAATTCGATGGTAGTATCTGGCATGACCAGCACCCCCAGCGTCAAAGTTAAAGTGCCTCCAAGACTGACAGAACCACCGATTGTCCCCAATTGCCCCAGGGTCATCTTTCCTCCAGAAGTGATGACGCTATCCTCGGCATATCCACCAGCACTGACGGTAAGTGTCCCACCAGACGTAATCAGAGTCCCAGTAGCACGCCCATCCTGGGCAACAGTCATACGCCCACCAGCCCAAACAGTCGTATCTGAAGCTTGCGCACCGGCAAAATTCACGTCAAATTTTACCCCGCTGCCAACCAGGAAATTGACAGCATGTCCGCCAGATACAGTAAAAGCTCCCAAAGAATTATCGCCAGATACTGTTGCCCGTTCAAGATCTACGGCAATTCTTCCACCAGACTGCTGGGTTACAGCAAAAGCACTGGCATCAGAAATCGTCAAAATCCCTCCGGAACCAATCACCGCACTTTGCAGCAGAGATTTTTCCTCCAAGACCACATTACCTCCCTCAGTAACCAGCAGCTGCGTTATTTCCGTATCTTTCAAAAGAGCAGTCCCGCCACGAAAAACGGCAATATTTTCCGCCTTTGCGGTTGTGCCGGAGCCGTTCATGTTCAAAGTTCCCCCATTTTCCAGCACGAAATTCCTCGCAATGTTGCCGGACATGCTGAACACCCCATAGCGGTTCGTTCCGTAAATTTCAACATCCCGGCCCTCCGACACAACTAACGCTCCTCCAGATGAGTGGTCAAGAGCAGTCATTTTCGCTCCGTCCGTCACGATAACCATGCCTCCAGAAAGCAGAAGCGTCTCATCCGTATTTCCTGCAACCGTAAAAATACCTCCCGAAGCAACCTCTGTTCTCGTCGCACTGCCGCCTCCAGCGATCTCAACCGTTCCTCCCGCGCCAATCGTCGTTTTTTCTACACAGCCACCGGAAAGCACGAGCATTTCCCCTCCCCGGAGGACCTCAATATCTGTTCCTATTGTTGACTTGCCAATTTCCAGAAAATCGCTTGCTCCACCGGATCCGACAACCACCCCACTGATTCGACTGGAATCGGTAAACTCCCGGTTCTCAACAGCCAAAGCAGATTTTTCTTCCTCTAAAACGGTAAACATGGCCGTTTCTAAGCCCGGGCAAACACAATTTTTCACTTCTGTTGCGCCGGAACAATCTGAATACCACCCGAAACTCATTGAACAATACCTTTAAAATTTGCGGGATAACGGTAAAACCGCCCGCTACATTCCCAAAAAAAAGGATTGCCGATAACCGGCAATCCTCCTGGCTAATTTTCAATCCTTGTTATGACCATTCTTGCAGAACCCATACAACTGTCTGTATCACTTCCGCTACTGAGAAAATGATTTTCTACCCCGATCGCTCAAAAAAATCAGAAGCTCAGGAAAACCATCCTCAAACTGATAGGAAAATCACGAATTCTGGCACTTACGCCAAACGAATCGCATCCTGATAAGTCCCGTTTTTAATGGTCCAGGCATAAACTTCGTCAGACCCGGCATATTGCAGTGCCACGTCGCAGGTACCGTCATTGTTGAAATCGCCAAGACCAACAATTGCCCAGTTCTCTTCGACAAAACCGACTCCAGATGCTGAAGCATACGTGCCATCCTTAACAATCCAGCAGGCTACGCCGCCATTCGCAGTATCCCACAGCAAAACATCATCCGTCCCGTCGCCATTGAAGTCGCCGACTCCAACAACCTCCCAACTGTCAACAGCAACTCCAACACCGGCAGCACTGTCATACGCCCCGTCTTTTAACATCCAGCAGGCGACATCTCCGGTTTCCGTATTGGTCAACAGCACATCATCCGTCCCGTCGCCGTTAAAATCACCAACGCCAACAACATCCCAGGGATCAGGAGCATACCCGGTACCCACAGCACTGCTGTAGACGCCGTCCTTCAAAAGCCAGCCGACAACACCGCCATCATTGGTATCCCGCAAAAGGATATCGACATTCCCATCATTGTTGAGATCGCCGACACCGACAATTTCCCATGGGTTCGGTGCCGAACCAGAACCGAGAACGGAAGAAATGGCACCGTCTTCAATCATCCAGAATGCACAGGCACCCGTCGCGCCATCCCGCAACAAAACATCGGTAAACCCATCACCATTAAAATCTTCCACTCCGGCAATTTCCCAATTGCCTTCGAGCGCGCCAAAATTTGTTGCCGATCCATCCGGATTGCGAAGTACAACGGAAGTCCCAACGATTTCCAGAACCTGTGTGCTGTTCGTTGAAGAAAAAGATCCGAAATAAAACTCTTGGTCTTCCTGAGGCCCAGTCCCGGGAAAAAAGAAATCCCCCGTACTGCTCCACGCACTTGCGTTGCCGGCGACATCAACCGCCTGAACTCGCCAGTAATAAGTGGAATTTTCAACCAAGCCGGACACAATTGTATATTCGGATCTGGCACTGCTTACCTTGACAGAAGTCACACTGGTAGTAAAATCACTGCTGAGAGAATATTCCACCACATAATAGAACTCAGAGAGCTGATCTACCGAATTGCTCCAGTCAAGATATACGGTACCCGCCGAGGCATCCACAACACTGTTGACAATATTCGGTCGAGTCGGCGCATCTGTATCTGTGGCAGTAACTGCAAGTTCATAGCTTTCCACGTAACTGTTGTAACTGGAAATCTGCGCGTAAAACTTATTCCCCACCTGCCCGGAAAAGTCATACTGAAGCGTGGCATTTTTGCCATCAACCATAGTCACGAAAGCCCCGTACCGATCGTACAGCTTGATCACCATATCAGCATCACCGGTAGTGGAAATCGTCAAATTCGCCGCAGTCGCCGTAAAATAAACCCAATCAACATCATTTTCGACGTGAATCGTATGGGTCTGGGCACTGTTTATGGAGATCAATTTGGCATTTTCCATGGAATTATCGTTTTCATAGCTGTCCGCCGAAACATGTTTGCCGGTACTGTTGCTGCCTTCGATCGAATATTTGGTCGTCGCAGAATTACTGGCTTGCACTCGCAGATACACTCTGGTGCCGGCAGTCAACCGCAGTTCAGAAACAATTGCAGCACTGTCCGCAGAATCCAGAACTTTGCCATCAACACTGAGGATATCAAAATCAACCGCGTTTTCCGACTGTACACTGAACGTATAATAACCACTTTCCATAGCAGTAAACACAACATAGTCAATGTCACTGGCTACATGAAGAGTATGATTTTGCAGATTATTTAACAGCAGGTCTTTTGCAGTAGACATTGTATTGTCCGACTCGTAGGTATCGGGGGAATAAGCCATTATGCCGCTCCTCGTTAAATGTTTTATTTATTCCTTAGTATACACTGGTATAATACATCGAGATTCGGGAATTTCCAAAATCAGAAACTCTTTTTTCCAATAAAAAAAAGCGGACAGCGATAAAACTGTCCGCATTCCAGTATCATACCAGATACAATGGTTTCACATTTGTAAAACATCTACTGGAATGATATTCATTCCTGGTAAATTATTTGTTGAAATAACGCTTCAACAGACCGGCAAATGCAGCGCCATGGCGGGCTTCATCCTTAGCCATTTCATGGACGGTATCATGGATAGCATCATAACCGAGTTCCTTAGCACGTTTTGCGATTTGCAGCTTACCGTCGCAGGCACCATGTTCCGCTTCTGCACGCATCTGCAAATTGGTTTTCGTACACGGAACAACAACTTCACCAAGCATTTCCCCAAATTTTGCAGCATGTTCCGCTTCTTCAAAGGCAATACGTTTGTAAGCTTCTGCAACTTCCGGGTATCCTTCACGGTCGGCTTGGCGGCTCATCGCCAGATACATGCCAACTTCGGTGCATTCGCCAACAAAGTGGGCACGAAGCCCTTCGAGCACTTCCTTATCTTCGACTTTGCCATCTCCGATATTATGCTGACAAGCCCAAGTGTAAACCCCTGCTGTTTCAACCTTTTCAACAAACTTGGAAGCCGGAGCCTTGCACTGCGGGCACTGGGCCGGAGGTTCATCTCCTTCATGAACATAACCACAAACCTGACAAACAAACTTTTTCATTTTCCACATCCTTTTTTTCAGGGTTACTTTTTTATTTCATATTTAGTAATGATTACTATTTTTAAATTAATCCTGTTTCAAAATTTTTCAAGCCCCCCAAAAGGGAAAAATGGATTTTTTCTATGTTTTTTCTGGAAAAAAGTTGATTCTCATCAATTACATTATATGATAGAGTAGTTTATTATATCGCTTGTAGAGACGCTGACAGATCGCCCGCGACCGTTCTATTGGGGGAAATTATTATGAATTATCATATCGACATTCTTTCAGAAACAGCAGCCGTAATACCGTATACAGTATCTTCCGCTACCAGCAAAATCATCACCTCCGGAAATGTTGCGGGAGAAACCGTCCTGAACGGCGGGACAATGGTTGTTCGCGGCTCCGGTTCCATTTCCAATACAACAGTATCCGGCGGAGGTACTGTGATTCTCTCCAGTGGTGGATCTTCTCTGTATACACGCTTGTCCGCGACCAGCGGCTCGTGGTTTGAAACGTATGGCAGCGAAACAGTCTCCCGCGGGGGAACGGCTACCGGAACTATTCTGCAGGGAGGAATCCAGATGGTTACGGCCGGAGGAATTGCGAGTGCAACAACGGGGGAAAAAGGGATTCAAACCATTGCCGGAACTGCGATCGGAACGCTCCTTTCCGGGACGGCTGTAGCAGAAGTCGTTTCAGGCGGAACTCTTTCCGGTGGAGTATTCGCATCCGGCGGGAAACTGAATGTTGTCTCCGGCTATGCAGAAAGTGCTCTGATTGAAGACGGCGGCAATGTTATGATTGGTTACGCCGGAGTCTTCCGTCATTCGTTTGTTGCCTCGGGCGGAAGCGTATCCCTTGCCCCCACCGGAACCATTTCCGCAACGACAATCGCGTCCGATGCCGTTCTGACGATCTCCGCAGGCAAAGGCAATGAGGTAATCCTGGAATCAGGAGCAGTTCTGATTACTACCACTGACGCCAATTTCAGCAACAGCAGCAACGGGCTTGGAGGTTTCACTCTGGATAATAACAGCGCCGGTCGGATGCTGCTGGAAAACGGTGGACAGCTTACTGTTCAAGAGAATGGAACAGCTGGCATGACAACTGTACGCAAAGGCGGCACTTTACTGGTTTACGGGAACACTTCAGCAACCACAATCGCCGATGGCGGCAGTGCGTTTTATTATGATAACGCCAGAGAATATGCCCTTATTCTTGAAGACGGCGGCAATTGTACCATGGTCAATGCGGCACTTTATAATGCAATCGTCTCCGGGAAACTCAATATTACAGGAACTTTGCTCGACGGAGACATACAGTTGCTTGACGGTGGAAAGTTGTCAATCAATGGAATATCTACATTGGCGTACGGAGCATCAATTACCATCACTCTTAACGATTCGTTTTCTGATAAATCTTCTGCAATCAGCAATTTAAATTTACTCGAAGGCTGCTCTTCCCTCACCATTGACGTCACCGCTGCAAGCGCAAAGCAATACCTGCTGGCAAATGGCGCACAGAATTTTTACGGCACAGTCAACGTGATTGCTGATGATGGCTTGACGGCAACGTTGCAAGCAGGAGAATCGGTAACCCTTAACGAAAAAACCTTTTCTCTGGTGCAGGATGGAGAAAAGCTTTTCTTCTCAATCGCCTCGGAAGCAACCACCAATCTGTTTCTGGGAAATTTCGGTGGCATAGACAGTTTTGTCCTCAGTGAAAGTGACGATACCGGGGATGTCTTTTTGATCGATTGCCGGGGGAATGAATCCTACGTCGGGGTCGCGGCATCGCCTTGGGAAATCGTTGGAACCGGAGACTTCAATAACGATGGCACCGATGACGTTCTGTTGCACAATCAACAAGACGGCGGAGTCGTCGCCTGGTTGATTGAAGACGGCCAATATGCTGGAGCAGAAGGCACCGGATATGCACCGGAGCCCTGGGAAATCGTCGGCATCGGCGATTTCAACGGCGACGGTACTGATGATGTCCTGTTGCACAATCGGCAAGACGGCGGCGTGGTCAGCTGGATGCTCCAAGACGGTAAATACAGCAGTGCCGAAGGAGCCGGATACGCGCCGGCCCCCTGGGAAATCGTCGGAGTCGGCGATTTCAACGGCGATGGCACTAATGACGTATTGTTGCTTGACACCGCGACTGGCGGTGTCTCTTCCTGGCTCATGCAGGATGGAAAATACCTGGATGCAACCGGAGTTGGCCTGGCCCTGGACGGGTGGGAAATCGCCGGAGTCGGGGACTTCAATGGCGACGGCACTGATGACGTATTGCTCTATGACACGAAAACCGGTGGAGTCAGCTGCTGGCTGGTCAACGATGGGCTCTACGAATCAGCAACTGGAGTCGGGTATGCCGCTCCAGGCTGGGAAATTGTCGGAGTTGACGATTTCAATCATGACGGAACGGATGATGTTGCCTTGCGGTTCTGTAATGACAAGGAGGTCTACGCATGGATCGTCGAAAACGGCACCTACAAAGACGCAATCAGGATTGCATAGTCTCTCTGTGGAATAGCAACACAGGGAACTTCCGTTCAAATAATCCGGCACTGACATTGCATAGTCTCTC
>CALGPR010000020.1 GCA_937960425.1 uncultured Lentisphaeria bacterium | reverse complement strand
GGATTATAGTGAACCTTCAGGGAGACAACATCGTCAACATGAATATTCACGCTTTCCCCGGCCCTTAACGGATGCTCAAAAAATATGTAAAAGTAATGGGTTGTATCTGCGTAACGTAGAATATCTCCCGATCGCTCTCTCAAAAGAGAATTCTCTTTATACCAATACCCACACTTGACAATTTCCTGCTCAGAACATATTACAGACGCCGATGACAATTTCCGCACTGATTCTTCCTGAAAAGCAGTAATGTCATTTGGGAAATAACCTTGCAGGAATGTTGTAAATGAGCTTCTCAAGACCACCACTTGAGGAGTCAAAAATTCGTAATCCCATTCCCCTTGTTTTAACTCTTCATTTTCCGCATATCCTTGAACTTGGTAAAGCAATAAACTTACCCAGACAAGAAACATCCGCATATATTTGTCTTTCCTCACAGTGTTGCCCTCGCATTCCCAGAGATAAAACACTCCCGATATTTGTAAAGGATGCTCAAAACAGCAAAAAGAATCATCATCTGAATAAAATTTGCCTGCTGTTTCATCACCCATTCCAAACATGATTGCAAGTATATCGCAGTTAATCCGCCCACCATCCCTGCTGGGAGATAAAAATAATTACTATATCGAAATTTTTTAAGAAGTTTGCAGGCAATCATGTAATAATACCCTAACCAAGCCAAAAATGCAGCAAGTGCAATAAAACCGCATTCTGCCCCCACCAGCAGATAACTATTTTCCACAATTCCCTCCTTAAAATCCGCAGCAATCCGCTTATTATTATAACGGTATTCGCAATAGGGATATGGGGGGTTAATTTTGATTCCCCAATTATTCAAGCCGACACCCAGTAATGGTTTGTCTTTCATCATATTCCAGGCTGAGGAACCGAGGTTCTGGCGAGTCATCCAGGACTCCCGGGGGGCGGTTTCAAACCGTTTGATAATATTGGGCAGTAACAACAGCCCCCCCAGACAGCAAATCAGTAAAAGCGGCAGCAGAATTTTAATTTTTCGCATATGAAATTGCCAACGCAAAGATACCACTGCAGTGATCGCGCATCCCAATGGCAAACAGACCATTGCTCCCCGCGAATAAGTACGCATACATGCGGCTGATGCCAACAGGAAAAAAAAGGCAAAAAGAAAACGCCTCCAACCGTCATTGCGGTTAAGATAATAAGAAAAAAATACCGGGGCAATCAAGTTCATGTACATTCCCAGGCTGTTCTGGTGAGGAAATACGCCATGTGCCTGATGGATTCCCCTTATATGCTGAATAACCACGGTAAGAAAAGCAACTGTTGCCACAATACCGAATCCAAGAAAAATCGTCCGAAAATCCCGATAGTAATAAAGGTAATAATAAGTTGCGAGAAAAACGAGATACATCATCATCATTTTCCACAACTCAAACCAGGAGAAAAGCACATTGTCCGCATTGATTATGGAAGGAATACACATCAGAAAAAAGACAAGGAACAGCCTGCTGCCATTATCCGGGAACAAAGGCTTTCGCTTAAACAGTATCGTCATGCCTGTCAACATCGCCAATGCGACAAGATAAATGAGGGAGATTTCCATTCCTCTCGAAGTTCCCCGATAAGTTTCGTGCGAGAAAAAGTTGATAGATACCGCCTGAAAAAACATTACCGGCAACACCAGTAGGCCCACAGCATATTTCATGTACTTATGCCTGAAAGTCAGAATATATCCTGCCGGTATTGTAAAAAATAAAGCTATGAAAAAGATCAGGTATTTCATGAAAAATCCTATTGAACAAAATTCAAAGCCGGCACAGTAAATGTGCTGAGGAATTGTGCAGTCGGCAATAGCTTGCGAACAAAAACATTGTATTCAGAAATATCGTCATGAGGCACATAAACCACATCTCCCGGTTGAAGCCGGACATTGGCACATCGTCCCTGAAGAATGCCATCAATATCCACGCGATAGAAACGGGGATTTTCCATACCGCCTCGGATAATGACGCCATATTGCCAATGTTCTTCTTTCAATCCTAATCCGGAAGAAATCAGTTCCAGTACCCCCAGATTCTGATCCCAGAGCCGTTTATGCGGTCTCTCAATGCTTCCGATAATGCTGACCATTGCTTCAGAGCGCACAGCAATATAGATATAGTCACCTTTTTTCAGTTTCACATTGTGCCAGCGGTCTCCTTTTTCAATTGCCAGAGAAAAGTTTACCGGTAAGATTTCTCCATCCCGGACAATAATGGAATTTTGAAAATCGGCAGCGTCAAGCATCTGGTCGTCAAAGTCACGTACCGCAGATCCTCCGGCTTTAGCGAAAAGATCAGCAAGACGCATTCCGTTGGAAATCACAAACATTCCTGGATTATTTACCGCTCCGGCAATCGTTGCCGTCTGGCTCCTTACATCAATAGCGAATACGCCAAGCTCTGGATTCTTAATGTATTGAGAATAAATTTTTTTGATTTTCTCCGAAGCCTCTTCCAAGGTCAACCCAGCGACCTGCACCTGCCCGGCAAACATCACGCCAATTGCACCGTCAGGAGTAACCAGAGACTCCATAATCAGGTCTGGATGATTATAGACGCGAATAGAAATTTTGTCACCAGCATTGATAGTATAAACAGGTTCCTGTTGTTCATCCAGTTTTTTAAGATATTCAAGCTGACGGCGTTTGTCTTCTTCCGTCAACCCGGAATAATCAACCACCCCATCGGGAAGATTGTTAATATCCGGAAAAGAAGCAAAATTATCTGTACTGCGGTTGTAGCACCCATATAGACAAAATATACCGAACAAAAACAAAGGAATCAAGATCATATTTTTCATTGCATATAATCTCCTGCAAGAACTTTTTCTACCCGGGTCTCTCTAGTGATAATAGCATATATCGTATTGTCATCATTTCGTAAATTAATCACCTGCCGCAGCACGCGGCGTTTTGTTTTATCTTTTCCGATGTACAGCAACATTCCTTCACAAATATCATTCAACTGTCGAACGATTGCTTCTGCAACATCAAAAGGTTTTTCCCGAGCAATACGTACCAGCTGGTAATACTGTTTCAGTTCATTGATTGTGTTATACAGCCTGGTGATTTCATCCGGTTCCAAAATGCCAAGTTTCCGGACAGGAAAAAATGCGTACCCGTAGCCATACCCATACCCGCAACCAATTTCTGAAGCAAACCCGCCCAGATATTCGATATCATTTTTGATTTCCGCATCTACAAAATTTGTTCCTCGGCGCCCATTATCGGAATAATAAAAATCGCCGATTTTCTGCATATCTGAGCACCGTGTCTCAGCTTCCTGTTCTGTAATAATCCGCACCAGAATCGTATTACGCTTGGCTTTGGCGCATTGTTCATCGAACATGACCGAACTTAAAAAAGAACCGTCAAGGCAGCAGGAAAATAACACGCGCGTTGCTTTGATGTGCAAGACAAAATTATAAAACGTCTTGTGATCAATAATATTCCGCTCCTCCAGACTGATCGGGAGGGCCAGTGAGGGAAAAATTCCCACTGTATCGACAAAATCGCGCAGAGTTGCCGCCTCCGCGATTCCGCTGAACCTGCCGTAATAAATCTCATACATCACGACAATACCGGCATAAATTGCACTGCAAAGTACTGCTCCAGCCAATAATATAACGATAACAAAATCGGGAAACATTAAATATTTTTCGGTATTTAATACGCGCTCATTACTTGTTATATCGTTTGGAACATGGTCGATCGCGCTGCGTACCCGGTTCAATTCTTCAAGCAATAATGCTATCTCTTTTTTAGTGGTATTCAAAAGAATCATAACCTGGTCATACTGCGGAATCATTTCCCGCAATGATTTTTCTTTTTCATTGAACAGGGCTTTTTCAGCCTGTAATGACTGCATGTGCAACTGTTGTAAATTCAATTCCACTTCGGCCGCGGCATGCGCATTAACAAGGTCATTCAAACCGACAAGCATCGATGGATCAAATTCAGTAATTCCATTTTTCTCTTTGTATGAATCAAATTCCTGCAAGATATTTTTAAAGTTGTTTTCACTTTCAACATATCGAGGATTGCGCTCTTCAAATAAAAGTTTTGCCTGTTCATATTCTCGTTTGCGTTTGACCGATTCCATAGTAAAGTTTGACAAAGCATTTCGATGTTGAATCACAGCCGCAGGAAGTGCCAGTATTTTTTTGTTGACTTCTTCAAACGCTCGAGTGGCACTGGTAAGTTTTACTTTTGTTTCTTCTATTGACGCATCAAGTTCAGTCTGAACCTTTTTTAGTGTTTCCAGCTCTTCCTTGGGATGACTGATATCAAAATTTTGGTAAATTGTATGGACACGTTCAATATGTTTTTCCTGAAACGCCTGAAGTTCAACCAACCTGGCACTTCTATTATTAAGGTAATTTCGTAATTCTGCAATGCGATATTCTTCATAATTCCTCTCGGCGATAGCCGCATAAGTACTAACCAGCCGTTTTACATATTCATCACTGTCTCCACGCCCGGTAATTGTGAACATATCATGTTGATCTTTGAGCATTTTCACTTCGATAGCATGTTTCAGTGCGGCACGTTGTTTCGCATCGGGATGAAGTTCTTCTATAAGCTGTTGAAAAATCTGTTGACGTGAAAGTATTGCCAGGACGTGATTAATACTCAGTGGTTTCACCTCCTCATTGGCCCGCGGAGTATAAAACAATGTCACTGTCCCCTCATATTTGTATGGAGAAAGTTTAAACTGAATACAACGGAAAATTGTTCCTGCAAGCAAAATTATAACAAAACTCACCAGAATGCGCCATTTGAACTTTAGCAGGATAAACCATGCCAATCTCTGGTACATCTGCAGCATTTTCATCTGCCTGCTTTCTTCTCGGCTATTTATTGCATCTGGAAGAACGTCGTCCATATTATCACCTCTTTATTTAATCACTGCTCCACAAATGTCATCTACGCATCTGATTTACGTTCATACCTTTTGTTCGTTATGTACTCACATTCCAACTGAAAAAAATCCATTGACAGCCTATCCGTGACACGTTAATTGGTTTTACCTCTGCTGTTTTTCCCGTTTCCGTTCAGCATAAGTTGCGAACCCTCTTTTTCCCAGACACTTCAATACCACCTGCAACATCAAAAAGCAGGAACAATGGTAGTGGTAGTAATAATCATAAATCCGCAGCTGATCCGGGGTATTTTGTACGGAATAACACTCTCCCATTTGAAAAACAAAACGTTTATTTTCCGGATGGGATTTAATCAGTTCCCGGCGACAAAACAAGACTGCCCAAAAACCGGGATACCGATCCATGGAAAGTTTCCAGCACCAGTGAGATGTTTTATTCACCAGATAATATGGTAAAATCAACAAATATGGAAACAGCAGCCCCACCGCCAGAATTAAAGCAATTGTATGTTCCCAGAATTGCAAAATCCATGCAGAACTGTTTTGCAAGGGGGAAAAGGTGTAACTGAAACAATTGCGCTCCAACATTCCTCCGGTATAGGGATCAACAATTCGCCCCGGGGTCACAATTTTATTAATAATTTCCAGATTCCCTGCCACATATGTCCTGTCAAAAATGATGGAATGCTCAACAACCGTACCTTTATCTATCAGTACACGAGTTCCCAATACAGCATTGGCAATCCGACAATCTCTTTCGATAAAAGTGTTGTCACAAAGAACAAGTGGTCCGCGAAGATCAGTATTCTGGCGAATAACAATGTTTGTCCCGGTATGGACCTTGTCTTTGGTCAAGTATCCCGGCAAATTGTGATAATCCTCCTTGAGAACTGTAAAATTGAACTCAAAATAGCTCTTCAAGGAGTTAATTTGGTAACATTCTGCCGTACTCCGCAGTAAAAAACCATCTTTGAGCCAGTAAATTCCATCGGTGCTGCCGTCTTCGCCCTCACAGAGAACAAATGATTTCTCCAGTGTATCAGATGTAAAAGCTTTTGGCAACACCATACCATACACGATAAGGCAATCGCTCCCGCAACCAATAGTATTCGCTTCGATCAGTTGCCGTACATTTTTATAAACTTTCCCCCTGCGGTAGTGCAACGTTAACGATCCCTGACGAAAATCGCGAAGGTGCTCTGCCAGACATTCATTATAAGTCGGCTCCAACAAAAGCAACGAATCCGCCATACAATACAAGGCCAGATCAATGTAATGCTCTACTGCACACCTGCCGGCAAGCGGAAGCATCCCCAGAGTACGGTCAGGGAAATAGTGTTGGCACCATTCATGATTCTGCGAATAAAGATTAATCAATAAATTTTTCATCACCATGCCCCCCGACCAGTTATGATTGCCGGAATGGTTTTCAACAAGATCAGAAAATCATTCCAGGTGCTGCGGCTAGCGATGTATTCTTTATCCAAAGCCATTTGCTGTTGAAAAGGAAGTTCACTTCTTCCGGAAATCTGCCATAAGCATGTTATCCCCGGCGTAATATTGAGCCGTTTGCGTTCTTCAAGAGTATATGTCCGGACTTCTGCTGGCAACGGTGGCCTGGGACCGACCAAACTCATATCGCCCAACAAGACATTGAATAACTGAGGCAATTCGTCAATACTGAACTTCCGGATAAAATGTCCGATCCGGGTAATCCGGGGATCATGTTTCATTTTAAAGATGACCCCATCACTGGACTCATTTCGGCTCAAAAGCTCATTTTTGCGTAATTCTGCATCAATATACATACTGCGGAACTTATAAAATTTGAAGTGGCGCCCATATTTTCCAACACGCACTTGACTGAAAATAATCGGGCCGGGAGAAGTTATTTTGAT
>CALGPR010000019.1 GCA_937960425.1 uncultured Lentisphaeria bacterium | reverse complement strand
TTAACTGTACCGGCAATTCCGGAAGAATTTCCCGCAGTTCGTCAAGATATTTGGAATACACCAGCAAAACTGTCGGTTTGCCTTTGCGTGCCGTAAAAAATTCAACTGCCAATTCCGGAAGCAGGTGATCCATGTCCCCGGCAACTTGAATCGGACGCTGCCAATTGACGTAATAACACAACGTCGCATTGGCTTCAGGGCCAAAAAACAAGATATCTTCCGGCGGGATATTTGCAGGAAGAACCTGGCGCATTTTTTCGCCAAACGGCTTCAAGGTACGATACTCGTCGAAAGACGATTTGATCACACCAAATCCCCCGATTGTCATGATACAACCGCCCAGAATCACTCCTGCTACACTGCGCGGAAGACCAGTCAAACGTGACAGAGTCATCCATTCCGCCCGTTCATCAAAAAACATTACCAGCAATGTTACCATGCCAAAGAACGGCAACGAAACTACAAGCAATAATGGTAATGACACCCCGAAAAGACTTTTGGAAAATGGCAGCAGCAGTAAAGAAATCACCGCCAGTGATCCGCCAACAATCAGTACGTAACGATATGCAGTAAAGAGAATCCGTTTCAACTTCCACTTGTCACTGAATGTCTCAACGCAAAACCACCCAGAACAAAGCATAGCGAAAGGCATAATCGGCAAAATGTAATACCATCTGCGCGATTCTGACGCCGAGAAAAGCAGCAAAACCATCAGATTGGCAATCAATAATGCTTTACCGGCCTGTGAAAGCGACCGGAAGCGGATTACCATCGCTGCCCACGCCAATATTGAGACCGGGGCCCATGGCAACAGAAGCCGGGGGATATGGTAGAGGTAACAGAAGAACGGTTCATCTTTATGGTCAAAAGCTGCCGTGGCACGGGTAATGTTTTCGCGCACAAACAACTCCCAGCCATTCAAACCATGCGGCGGCATGGAGTAATATTCCGGCATGGGGAAAAGTTGTTCCAGGTAAAAGACTCCATAAAAAACACCACCGGCAATGACCAGAGCCAGAAAATTCGACACCTTCAAGTGCCGAAGCAGGAGTTTTTCAAAAAACAAAAACGGCAGGATTACCGCCAACGGCACCAGTAACGCCGGAACTCCCTTCAGCAACATTCCGAAAACACAGATCAAATAAAAGACCAGGTAAATTCCGAAGTTCGCCTTTTCCCGATATTTCAAGAAAAAAGCCACCGCCAATACCGTTGTCGCCATATTGCCCATATCGGCCTCGGCAAGCCGCCCGAACCACAAAAAACCGTAAGAACCAAGTAACAGCCATGAAGCACACAATGCCGTTGTTCTGTCAAAAATCCGTTTTCCGCAACTGTACGTAGCCCAGAGTGCAATCAAACCGAACACAGCACTGGGCAGGCGCAGCACCATTTCATTCAACGTTCGGAAACACCATGCAGCGACCGCAATCAACCAGTATGACAGGATCGGCTTGTCGTAGTAAACCAACCCGTTAATTGCTGGATGCAAATAGTCGCCGGAAATTCGCATTTCCCGCACGATTTCCGCCCAGCGATCCTCGGAACCTTTCAAGCCATCCCAGCCGAGAAACGCAAAAAGTGCAAAAATTGCTGTTACAGATAGAAGAATCTCCGGCGTCCCCAGATTCTGAAACCAGCGCTCTCTGGCGCCAACAGTTGTATTTTGATTCGTCATTCGCCCAACACCTTACGAGTTGCGGCGACAACATCATCCACATCGGAAAGCGCCATTCCCGGGAAAAGCGGCAAAGAACAAATCCGGTCGCTGTTCCATTCTGTTTCCGGCAACATGCCTGGCTTGTATCCTTTGACTTCGCGATAATATTTCTGCAAATGAGCACACCGGAAATGCAGTCCGGTTCCGATATTTTCTGCCTTCATGGCCGCCATGAAGGTGTCGCGATCCATGTGTTCAGCAACGACGCGGACAATAAAAAGATGCCAGGCGTGAACGTGATCATAAGCGACATCTCCCAACGGCAGAACTCCCTGGACGCCGGCAAACAACTCGCGGTAACGCATTGCCAATTCCGTTCTCCGGGCATTAATTTCTACAAGCCGCTTGAACTGGCTCAACCCTAACGCCGCGGACATGTCGGTCATATTGTACTTGTATCCGGGCTCGGAAACCTCCGCCTGCGGAGCTCGGCCGCGATTTTCCCGATCAAACGCGTCAACTCTGATCCCGTGGAATTTCAGCATCTTCAGTCGTTCAAAGAGCTCTTCATCATCGGTAACCACCATCCCACCTTCGCCCGTGGTAATATTTTTGATTGCATGGAACGAATAAATCGCCGTTCCTGACTGGCCGATATGTGTCCCCTTATAAAACGTCCCCAGCGCATGTGCAGCGTCTTCAACGATGCGAATTCCTCCTGCAACAGCACGGATTCCATCAAGATCCGCCGGTGCGCCGGCATAATGCACCGGAATAATCAGTTTTGTCCGTTCCGTAATCTTAGCCTTAACACTCTCTGGAGTGATCATCAGAGTGTCACGATCAACATCGGCAAACACCGGTGTTGCCCCCGACAGTTCAATCATATTCACGGTCGACACCCAGGTCAAAGAAGGAGTAATTACTTCATCGCCCGGGCCAATATTCAACGCCTTCAACAGAATATGCATCCCAGCCGTCGCGGAAGAAAGTGCAACAGCATAATTATGGCCGGTATAGTCAGCAATCGCTCGTTCAAACTCTGCATTCTTCGGTCCATTCGTCAACCAGCCGGAACGAAGAACTTCGGTCACAGCAGCAATATCGTCACCATTGACCGCAGGACGAGTGAAAGGTAAAAACTCTGCTCTCATAAGTGATCTCTTTTTTATTTTTCAACTGTAAACGTATAAGATGTAACTTGCCGGTAGCGCTCGCCCGGCCGAAGAACCACACTGGGAAATTCTGGATGGTTCGGGCTGTCCGGATAGTGCTGAGCCTCAAGGCAAAAGCCACCGAATGATCCATATTCATAGCCGTCTTTCCCGACAGCGTCACCCAAAAAGTAAGCAGTATAAAGCTGCATTCCCGGCTCAGTGGTTTTACAGGTCATACGAATGCCACTTTCAGGGCAGAATGCTCCTGCGTCGATTTCCCGGTCATGACTTAAAACAAAATTATCATCAAATCCATGCGGTAGCTCCTTTACGGATTCGGTAAATGGCCGGTATTCATTGAGATCAAAAGCACTTCCTGCCACCGGAATAAATTTTCCCGTGGGAATCAGCTCAATTACTTCAGTTCGTTCCGCCGCACGGATCATCAATTCATGCCCTATTATTGCGCCGGAATTATGACCATTCAAATTAAAGTAGGAATGATTGGTCATGTTGACAATTGTCGGAGCATCGGTACCCCCCTCATAAACCAGTTCCAACGTCTCATCATTCACCACCCGATAGCGCAACGTCACTTGGAAATGTCCGGGGAAACCGCCATCGCCGTCCGGGCTGTCCATCGTAAATTCTACCGCATCGCCGTCAATCCGGCTATTCCAGCGGCGTTTGTGGTAAGACCCACTGCCGCTGTGCAGCAAATTGCCGTTGTTATTGCGTTCCATTTGGTATTCTTTGCCATCAAAGGTAAAATGTCCGTCTTTAATCCGGTTGGCGACTCGTCCGACCGTACAGCCGAGACAATTGGGGTTATCCAGATAATCGGCAACATTCTCATAGCCAAGGATCACGTCTCGTACAACACCATCTTTGCCAGGAATACGAATGGCAGCAATGGATGCACCGATATCAATCAGTTCCACTTCCAGCTTTCCGGATCCGGTATAGCGATAACGTGTCACTTCCGGCACAGCCGCCGAACAAGGTTCTACACTTTTTGTCCACATCTTTTTCTTTCCCCTTGTTACTTATGGATTAAAGGGTTTAACTCTTCCGTTCCAGTCAACTTCTGCCAAGTACGGAAATGGAGCTTGGCAATTTCGCGAAAAATTTCCGTTCCCTGAGCAGAGAGAATTTCCCTGGCGGCCTCCTCTACGCCAAAGCCTGCCCCTCGAGGCAACTCCCTCCCGGCCAGAGCAGACAAACACTCCATTCCACGCAAAAACCCTTCGCGTGCAAGAATGGATGCAGCAGCAACGGCAACATCCCGTTCCGCCTTTGTTTCTTGATCCAGACAAACGTTCCGGCCACGCGTCATCAATGCGTGTTCAATCAGAGCAGATGAACCAAACTTATCAGAAAGCATTCGCGGACAATCGGGAACCTTTTCCAACAGATTCTCAATTACCCGGGCATGCCCCCATGCCAGAAGCCGGTTCAAATTCCCGATACGCTCATACAAACGGTTGTAAGTTGCCGGTTTAAGCATGACAAGCGCTACACTGTCTCCGACAATTTCCCGGATTTTCCGACTCAACTCCAAAATTGTTTTGGAAGATTTCACCAATTTGGAATCCCGCACTCCGAGCTGCGCCAGCTTGGCACCCGTCTCCGGGGTAACGACCACCCCGGCAATCACCAGAGGACCAAAAAAATCCCCTTTACCGCTCTCATCAATTCCACCATGAAAATCAATATTTTCGTCACCCGTTTTCCCTGCACTGCCCGTTCCGGCATGTTCATATCCGAATCCTGCCCGATGTAAAATCTCCGGCTCAAGAGTATAGAGAACAAAATCTGCTGTATTCGCTCCTTGAACCGTTACTTTTCCAGAACAGTAGGCAACAACATTCACTCTGTCACCGGACGCTTTGAAATGCGCATACGCCTGTTGCTGCATCTCGTATCCCCGGCGCGTCAGAAGATCCTGAAGAGCAGTAATCTCTTCACCGGTCAAAGTCGTTACATAATTTGTAACTTTTTTTTCTCCGGCAACCTCTGTACTCATAAGGAAGCGCTCCTAACGCACCTGTTTGAGGTACGCTTCAATAAATTGATCGATATCTCCATCGAGCACAGCTGCGGTATTGCTGGTTTCAACGTCCGTCCGTAAATCCTTGACCATTTGATAGGGCTGCAATACATATGAGCGGATCTGGGCGCCCCAGCCATTGTCAGACTGTTCTCCGCGAAGCTGAGCAGCTTCCTGACGCCGTTTTTCTTCTTCAAGCTGATACAAACGGGCCTTCAACATATTCATGGCAGTAGCGCGATTCTTGTGCTGAGAACGTTCATTCTGACAGCAGACTACCGTTCCAGTTGGCAGGTGAGTGATGCGCACGGCACTGTCGGTCGTATTGACGTGCTGGCCGCCGGCACCGCTGGAACGATAGGTATCAATCCGCAAATCTTTTTCATCAATTTCTATATCAATATCATCATCGAAGAGCGGAAAAACGTCAACCGAAGCAAATGAAGTATGGCGGCGTGCGTTACTGTCAAAAGGAGAAATGCGTACCAGTCGATGTACACCTTTTTCCACTTTCATGTAGCCATATGCGAAATCACCTTCTACCAGCAAAGTCACACTTTTGATTCCGGCTTCTTCTCCCGGTTGCAAATCAATAATCTGATCCTTCCACCCGCGGCGTTCAAAATAGCGGCGATACATACGCATCAGAATTGATGCCCAGTCGCAGGATTCCGTCCCGCCGGCACCGGCATGAATCGAAAAGTAAGTACTGTTCCGGTCAAATTTTCCGGACAAGAAGCTCAAAAGTTCGATCGAGGCAAGTTCCCGTTGCAGTTTGCGGCAACTCTCTTCGGCTTCAGCAGCCATATCGGGATCGTCGGCAATCAGTTCAACCATGACTTCAAAATCATCGACGTCACGGGAAAGTTTATCGTAAGGTTCCAAAACATTGCGGCAGGAACTCAATGCGGCGACAGTATTCTGGGCATCTTCTTTGCGATCCCAGAAATCTGGAGCCGTCATGCGTTTCTCCAGGGAGGCAAGTTCCTCACGGCGTTCCGCAATCTTCAGAAATTCACCGAGATGCGCAAAGCGGTCGCGCACATCTTTTGCGGCATTATTCAATTCTTCAAGGGTCATAGTTTCTCCGGATAAAAACAAGTCGGGACATGGATGGACGCAAATGGATCCCTGCCGCGCCGGCATGAATGAAGTGGTCTGTCCCGCAAGGCTTTTGAAATTATATAAATAGATACAGTCAGTACTATAGCACAATACCGTTTTTTTTCAAGAATTGCGCATTATGTCACATAAAAAAGCGGGAAGAAACACTTTCTTTCCCGCGATATCTTTTTTACCAGCCATCCGGCAAAATTCGTCCGATATCTTTTCCGGCAATCCATCCATCCTGATTATCCACCCTGATGCGACAGAAATCCGTCCGATTCTCCAGCAGCTGTACCAATGTTCCGGCAGGAAGCGTACGCAGGACATCTCCGGCCGTATCCGCAGGCAGCGAACGCAAAGGCGCATTGACCGCCAGCACAACAGCCTGCCGCTCACTGTAGTTGGACTTCCGTTCTCCAATTCCCGCCGAAAACGCCAGCAGAGCCAACAAACAGACGATTCCCAATAATAAAATTAAAACACGTACAGGCAGCAATCTCCGGCAAGTCAAGATCACAAAAATACCAAAGACCAGAATAGAAGTCAGGTAAAACCATTGATCCGGTCGCAGAATATTCCGAACAGCCAGAATTATTTCTGTCGGTGTCCGTTGCTGGCCGATTTCCTCCAACATCAATTTTCTCCGCACGAAGTTCAAATTTTCCTGGATTGCCGAGTCTGAGGGATCAAGCAGTCTCGCCTCCTCCAATGCCTGAAGAGCAAGGGGATATTCGCCGGCCTGACAGCGGGCACAACCGATATTATATAATAAATTCGGAGATGGATTCCTCGGATTCAACAATTCAGAAAACCGTTCAGCAGATTCCTGGTA
>CALGPR010000018.1 GCA_937960425.1 uncultured Lentisphaeria bacterium | reverse complement strand
ATAAGAATCGTAAGATCATGCTTGATTTTTCTTCCTTGAACGGTTGCCGTTACGCTGTAATCGGGTTCCCTGTGAGCCATTCGCTTTCCCCTGTTATGCACAATGCTGCATTCGCTGCATGCGGTATTCCTGTAAAATATGGGAAAATTGCAGTGCCCCCAGAAGATGTGGAGGCATTTTCCGAATACGCCCGTTTCCATCTTGACGGGTTCAATATCACAGTTCCTGATAAAGGAGCGGTCATTCCTTTTCTGGATGAAATTACCCCGACCGCGGAAGTCGCTCATAGTGTTAATACGGTAAAAGTTATTGAAGGAAAACTTTTCGGAGACAGCACTGATGGTTTTGGGTTGGCAAGAGCCTTATGGGAAGCATTCCAACTGCCAATCCAAGGTAGCCGATTTTGTTTTGTCGGGGCTGGCGGCGCAGTTCACGCTGCCGCTTCTTTTTTTGCGGCAGAAGGGGCTGCTGAAATCGTCGTTATGAATCGGACGATAGCAACTGCAGAGGTTTTGGTAAAAGCATTATCGGCTTTTTTTCCGTCGCTGCAGGCTCAGGCATTGCCGCTGAGCGGAGCAGATGAAGAGGTCAGGCGGGTAGTCGCCAGCTGTGACGTCTTGATTCAGGCTACCAGTCTGGGGTTGAAAGACGAAGATCCATCTCCATTGCCTGCAACTATTGTTCAATATGCTCGCAGAGTGTTTGATACAATCTATCGGGATACTGCATTTCAAAAAATAGCCGTCGCAGCGGGTATTCCCACGGCGACGGGAGAAGATATGCTTCTTTATCAAGGCGCACGGTCATTTGAAATTTGGACTGGACGCACGGCCCCTGTTGAAATTATGCGTCAGGCACTGGCTGCCGCACGGTCATAGTTTGGGCATTCCATAGCTACTTGCCCCATCCAGAAATTCTTCAATCCTGAGAAGTTGATTATACTTGGCAATCCGTTCGCTGCGGGACAGAGAGCCGGTTTTGATCTGGCCGGCATTTACCGCTACAGCCAGATCAGCAATAAAAGGATCTTCTGTTTCGCCGGAGCGGTGGCTGATGATGACGCCGTATCCCGCACGACGCGCCATTTCGATTGCGTCCAACGTTTCGGTTAATGTGCCAATTTGATTGACTTTGATCAGGATTGCATTTGCCCAGTGTTCCCGAATCCCTTGCGCCAGGTACTCAACGTTGGTGACAAAGAGATCATCTCCAACCAACTGACAACGCTGACCGATTGCCTGCGTCAGGCGAATCCAGCCGGCATGGTCATTTTCTGCCATCCCATCTTCGATGGAATCAATCGGATATTTGTCAATCAATTCGGTCAGGTATTGAATTTGTTCATCTTGATTGCGGACAGTCCCGGAAGATCCTTCAAATTTGCGATAGTCGTATACCCCGTTGAGATAAAATTCGGACGAAGCAGCATCCAAAGCAATTTTTACATCGTTGCCGGGAGAATAATTAGCTGTTTCAATTGCCTGCATCAAAAAGTCCAATGCTTCATATGTTCCGCCTTTGAAGTCAGGTGCAAATCCGCCTTCATCGCCTACTGATGTATTGTATCCGGCTTTGTGGAGAAGTTTTTTCAGAGAATAAAAGACTTCGGATCCCATTTGCATCGCTTCATGGAAACTTTGAGCCCCTGTCGGGCGAATCATGAATTCCTGAAAGGCGATTGGCGCATCGG
>CALGPR010000017.1 GCA_937960425.1 uncultured Lentisphaeria bacterium | reverse complement strand
TCAGGGAACTGGCATGGCAGAAGAAGAACTTTTGAGGAGGATTCTGAAGATGCTTTTATGGGTAGAATATAGTTGAAAATGGAGATGGAGAAAATATGTCACATTGTAATGGTTGGCAATTTATCGAGCGGTGGTTGGAAAAACGCAACCTTCGTCAATGCGAACTTGCTGATTATCTCGGTGTGTCCACTGCCGCGATAACACAAATCAAGAACGGGAATATCCGTTTAAGTTCCGGAAAAATGGAAAAAATTCTCCAGTTTTTTGATGTGCAGGAGTGGGAACGCGAGGAATTTTATCATGAGATTTTTACTGCACGGATTCAGACGACAGGAAAGAATCGGGCTAATGTGTCAGAGTCATTACCAGTCACATCCATTAATGCCAGTCGTCCGTTGATTAATTTTTCGATTTTGGATCAGTTTGCCGAACAGTCGCAGGAGGCAACGGGAATCCGGATTCGCAAATGTGCCGTCGGAGATTATATTCTTCCCCAGTGGACGGCCGGCGTTTTTGCCGTTATTGCCGAAGCTCGCACTGCCGGTATGCCATTCAGTGGAGAGGTTATTCTTCTCCTCCGCCCAATCCGAACTTTGCGCAAAGGTGACCGCATATTGGTGAAATACAAACGAGATGGGAGGATTGCCATTGAAAATTACAGCACTCCTTTTTCCGCTCCTGGAGAACATGTTGCCTATGATCGTCAAACACTGATAGAATCGGCAGTTTGGTATTATCCCATTGCTGAGATGATTTTATCCCCTCGAGTTAAGGGGGAACTGCCGATGACAGCAGGCGAATAAAATACCATACATCTGAGACATAAGTTTCTCGTGGATACCACTGTCGTCGGCTTGAAAAAATTCCTCTGTTGCGTTACATTAAGGGAATAAAAGAAAACTTTGCCTTCTCTGCAGGTTTTGTTGAAAACATATCTTCTTGCGGCCGAGCAAAATTGCAATGGCGCCGCTTTTGCATTGCATGTTACGGCCGTTTTTCGCCAGAGCCGCGTTGTGCAAAGATTTCCCCATGAGTATATACAAAAGAATAATGCCGGATCGTCCACTTCGGATTTGTCCGGCCGTTAACATTTTTTCAGGCAGAGTAAGGAAACAATCATGCGCATGTCCCAACTTGTCGGCCGCCGGATCAAGGAAGATCCGAAAGATGCCAAGACTGTCAGTCATAAATTTTTGATCCGGGGCGGGTATGTCCGGCCCGTTTCCGCCGGGATCTATTCGCTGTTGCCGCTTGGCAAGAGGATTGTGGATAAGATCGAAGCAATTATCCGTGAAGAAATGAACAAAATTGATGGGCAGGAGGTGCTTATGCCTGTCGTCCTGCCTGCTGACTTGTGGCAGGAATCCGGGCGTTATGATTCGGTCGGCCAGGAACTGCTGCGGTTTAAGGATCGTAATGGCAAGGCAATGCTTCTGGCAATGACTCATGAAGAAGCTGTTGTACAGCTTGCCCGAACGGAGCTCACCAGTTACAAGCAACTTCCGGCAATGCTTTATCAAATCCAGACCAAGTACCGGGATGAAGCCCGGCCACGTGCAGGGATGATCCGTGTTCGCGAATTTACAATGAAAGATGCATATAGCTTTCATACCGATCAGGCAGATCTTGAACGATATTATCAACGTGTTCACGAGGCGTATGTGCGAATTTTTCAGCGCCTGGGCATGAAGAATGTTTTATCTATTCTGGCAAATTCCGGCATGATGGGAGGAAAGGTTTCCCATGAATTTATGGCAATTTGCGATTGCGGGGAAGACAGCATTGTCTGTTCCCCCGATTACACCTATCGCGCAAATAGTGAAGTTGCAACTGCTGCATGGGTTTTTGAAAAAGGAGAGCCTGAAGAGTTAAAAAAGGTTCATACTCCGGATTGTCGGACAATTGAAGAAGTCGCTTCTTTTCTCGGTTTGAAACCGGAAAATACCGGCAAGGCTGTTTTTTATCAAGATGCTGATACCGGCGAAGTAATATTTGCAGTGATCCGTGGAGACTTTGAAGTTAATGAAACGAAGCTGGCCAATATGGCGAAGGTGCGGGAACTCAAATTTGCCGATGATGAAGCGATTCGAGCAATTGGATGTATTCCCGGTTTTGCTTCTCCGCTTGCGATTCACA
>CALGPR010000016.1 GCA_937960425.1 uncultured Lentisphaeria bacterium | reverse complement strand
GATAATGGATGACCATTCAAGTGCCATTTGATCCAATTGACAATGCGCAGAGATAAAGGATAAGGTTCCCACCCATTTCCATATCCGGGCGGATTTTCAGAAATCCACTTGGCAATCAAGCGATTCCCATCTTCTTCAGATATCCCATCCTGGCGGAGATAATCAAAATAATGGAGATTATAAAGCCACAATTTTCCCCATTCCATTCGATTCCAATCTGAGCGATCCACGAGAGAGTGTGATGCATTTAAAAAGCGAAAAGTATCTTTTCCCAGCCAGGAAACAGGCATCTGTGCAAAAGACGTACTTTTACATAAGGATTGGTTTAACTCTGGAGCTCTGCTGGTATTAACTTTCGCCTTGCGTAACCGAAACAGAATCCGATAAAAGATCTGCTCCATCTTTAAATGGCGTATTGTTTGCCAGTAAAGCCATATTTTTCGAAAAATTTTCATAATTATGTTTTTACGAAACGTTATTTATCATTTAAAACAATCCATGTCCCTTGCTTCAAACTCTCAATACAGGCAAATGACGCTTCCGTCGTATTCAGAATTGAATCAAAGGGAATCATTGCCTCTCCTCCATGAGTAATTCGATTATTCAACTCGGAAAATTGTGCTTTATGCCCTTTATCCATTTTGGATTTCATGCTTGAAAATCCTTTTATTCCATAACCGGTCAGTTTGCGCCAATTATCGAGAACAAGAACTTTTTCCTGCGCGAAAACTTCAAGTCTCTCTTTTGCATAAGCTTTAGAACCATTGGAAAAATAATTGATGACAGCATTGGTTCCATTTTCATATCGTAACAAAATGCTGGCGTTATCGGTATTTTCCTGAGGATTTTCCCCCATTGCATTCATGCAAACCGCTTTAACATTGCTGCCGGCGATTGCCGAACACAAGTCAATGAAATGGCATGCCTCACCAATAATCCTGCCGCCCCCGATTTCCAGGTCATGCACCCAAACTTCAGGGGGAATAAACCCCGCATTCATTGTTGCAATAATATTTTTTGGCCCATTTCCGAGCAATTTTTGAATTTCAACTGTAAATGGAGAAAATCTTCGGTTAAAACCAACTGTCAAAGTAACATTTCCAGCAGCAGCCTGGTATGCTTGCTTGATCTCATCGAGTTCTGCTGAATTAAGACATAGCGGCTTTTCAACGAAAACACTCTTGTTGGCTTTTAATGCCTCAAGTACCATGCGAGCGTGCATATTATGCCGGGTACAGATGATCACAAGGTCAACTTCAGGGTCGGCAAGAATTTCTTTATAATCAGATGTTGCAAATTCTGCGCCGGCCTTTCTGGCCAGAATCTTGGCAGAAAGCCCTTGGGCACTGGCAATGTATTTGATTGACGCAGCCGCTTTTTTCAATGCTGGAACAATTGTTGACGAGGCAAAATTTCCTGCGCCGATAATTCCAATCTTTCCTTTGCCTGCCGCGAACGGCTTGTCACTTATTTTTATTTTTCGGACAACCGGTGCATTATCAGTATATTCCAGGATGGAGGCAATAGAGCCTTTTTTTCTCATATCTCCGTAAATTTCTTCGTAGCGTTCTAACGGAACTCGCTCTGTTATCAGGGATTTTACTTCTAATGCTCCGGAAG
>CALGPR010000015.1 GCA_937960425.1 uncultured Lentisphaeria bacterium | reverse complement strand
ATTTTGTACAATCCACATGAAATATAGGAATTTAATGGATAATTTGTCCAAATTTGTCTATTTAATACCATTTTAGCACGAAAAAAAATATATATATTTTTGTTTGAATCTAATTGTATTTTATCTTTTGACAGCTTATGATAACAGCGGGTGACTCTGCCAATAACCATGCAGTACCCGGGGAAAGATAGATATACTACAAATATAAATAATATGAAAAATTTAAGATAACAGGCAATGAATGCTGTTCGCATTCGGAAGGCAGCGAAGAAAGCGGGGGAGCACATGAAATACGAAAACATCGTTCTATCCGGGATTAATGACGGCCAGTATGACAGACTGACAGTAACACCCAATGATACTGCACGCAGAGTCCTGATTGATGAATGGGGGCTGATGGAGGTTGCGGGCGGTTATGCCTCTGAAGTGGAAATCAGGGACGATGGCATGCTGACGATTACTTCCGGAAGCGCATCCCAGGTCAACGTCCGAGATGGCGGATATATGCGAATCTACGGAGATGGAAAAGGCTCCGTACGTGCCACAGGTGTTACCGTCAATGGCGGGATGGTCTATGCCAACGATGGCGGCAGAATTACCGGCCTTACCATTAATTCCGGAGGGTATGTTACTGGAGACGGAATTTACCTGGACGGAACGGTGAATGTCAATTCTCAAGGTTCCCTGATCATCAATAAGCTGGAAAATACTCTCAATCAGCTGCTTGTTTCCAGCGAAGGATTCCTTCAGTTAAACAACGCCGTCGTCAGCAGCCTGACTCTTGCCGAGGGGGCACGGTATGACTTCAATACCTACAACAATACCATCAGCGGCGGAATAACAGAATATGGTTCTTTCGAGGTTCTGGACGGCTTAGCGAAAGGATTAGTCATCGGCGGTGGTGGGGTAGTATCCGGCAGTTTTAGAGAGTGCGGTGCTTCTGCTGGAGGAAAACTGGTTGCCTACGAAGCCCGCGTAATTTCCTGGGGAGGCGGTGCAGGAATTGAATTTATCGGTAAAGATGCTTACGGCAGCGGACTGATTCAATCTGAGGGCGGGTATCTGGTTGGTAATACGTCCCAAGTCCTTTCCGGAGGGTGTTCCTGGGTTCGGAATGGATCAGCAGGAGAGTGGACCGTCATCAGTAATTCGGCAACTAATTTGTATCTCCCGGACAAAAGTGTTTTTACCCTGCTTATGAGCGGTGGAATTCAAAGTTCGTTTGTCGGCGCCGGGGCAAAAATTGTCATTGAAACTTTGAGCGGAACAGTCGCCGGGACATTCATTGATGCCGGAGGGGGCATCGTCTATAACGATAAAAAAGGTGAAGCAAGCGGCGTATCCCTTGATATTTCAATGAATTACAATTCCTATATCATCTGCGACACCAGTATTACCCTCAAGGGCGATGCTGTATTGCAAACGCCTGATACCATTGTAAAGGATGACGGAACAACTGAAGTTGTCAGTGCAGCGGGTGCCAGTATCTCTTCCGGTCTTGCATCCGGCCTGGTTCTGGGGGACAGTTCCTATCTGACAGTTCTCAGCGGACATTCCGCATACCAGGTTGAAGTCCTTAACGGTGCAATCGTCGAAGCAAGCGGCGGCCTGGTAGCAAGCACGGTTATCAGCAGCGGCGGAATACTTTACGTTTCCGGAGCAACAGGAGAAAACGGAGAAGCTTTGTTGGAAGGTAATGCAAACACTGTCACTGTCAGCAGTGGCGGGAAAGTCTTTCTCGGATCCAATGGAGTCGCTATCGGAAACGTCCTGGAGAGCTTGGGAAGTCAATTGGTGCTTGATAAAGCGAGCGCACGAAGCACAACTCTATCCGGAGGACTCCAGATTATTTACAGCGGTGGCAGTGCAGAAGACACGAGGATTTACGAAAGCGGCAGTCAGTTTGTCCGTACTGGCGGCATTGCCTCCAGGACTACCATCTCTGACGGCGGTCATATGATTGCCGAGTCCGGCACCCGACTTGGCGATATTCGTGTCAGTGGCGGCGGGATATTGACTATGCAGGGATCTGCATACGCCGAAAATGTTTCCCTTTCCGAAGGTGCAATCTTCCATTTTGACACCGATGTAACAATTGTCCCATCAATTATAGCAACCTTTGCAATAGAGAACAATGTTGCCAGCGGCCTGGAGCTGACCAACAGCTGTTTTCTGCGTGTCAATGAAAACGGATCCGCAGTCGATACCACCCTCTTTGATGGAGGCCGGCTGGAAGTACACGGAAAAACCTCTCATACCATTTTATCCGGTGGTATGGTTGATGCGTATGGCGATGCAATTCTTCTGGATACAGTTACAAGCAATGGTGGGAT
>CALGPR010000014.1 GCA_937960425.1 uncultured Lentisphaeria bacterium | reverse complement strand
GTTCTTCGTCGCTCCCGGCTGTGTACCGGCTCTGAGCAATGCAGCTCCAGGAATTGCCATTGCAGCAGGAGTAATCTTTGCAATCTTTCTTGGGAATCCATTTCTGGAAAAAACCTCAAAATTGACCCACACCATGCTGGCGCTGGCAATTGTCGGGATTGGTTTTGGCGGCAACCTGATCGAAGTTCTTCAAGCAGGGATGAACGGAATTGTTTATACTGTACTCGGCATTGCCGCCGGCCTGGGACTGGGGCTTCTGATCGGGAAAAAATTGAAGATGTCCTTCGATGGAGCATGGTTGATCAGTGCAGGTACTTCAATCTGCGGCGGAAGCGCAATTGCTGCCGTTGCTCCTGTACTGAAAGCAAAAGCTCCGGAAGTGGCAATGGCTACCGCCACAGTTTTCATGCTTAATGCAGTTGCTTTGTGGGTATTTCCCATTGTCGGCCACGCGCTGGATTTCAATCAAACTCAATTCGGGTATTTTGCGGCTCTGGCTATCCATGACACCAGCTCGGTAGTCGGCGCTTCCATGCAATACGGCCAGACGGCACTGGAAGTCGGCACAACAGTAAAACTTGCGCGTGCCTTGTGGATCATTCCCTTAACACTTGGATTATCGCTCTACCTGCAACGTCGCAACCATAATGCTGAAGAAGGAGGTAACCGCCGTAAAATCTCGGTTCCGTGGTTTATTCCCGGATTTCTGATTGCAGCCGCCATTGTTACCTGGGTTCCCTCGTTCCAGCCGGTCGGCACAGTTCTCAAAAATCTGGCCGAATACCTGCTGGTAACCACTCTCTTTGTCATCGGGTCCAACCTCAGCCTGGACAAGATCAAAAAGTTGGGATGGCGGCCAATCGCCCACGGTATCATTCTCTGGATTATCTTATCGGTAGGCTGGGGCTCGGCAATTTACCTGGGACTGGTAAACTGTGCGGAATAACCCTTCCCTCTCCCTTGCATTTTCCTTACCAGAACAATATAGTACAGGATCGAAAAAAGGGAGCAGGAGCTGATGGCAGTAATTTTGAAAAAAATCATCGCCGGCAGGGAAATTCCACTGCCGGATTTGCTGAAATTATGGGAACGCTCCGTGCGAGCGTCCCATTTCTTTTTGGCAGAACAGGATATCTTACGCCTCCGCCCAATTGTTCAAGAAGCGTTGACAGGCATCCCGGAACTTCTGGGAATCTTCGTTGATGCGTCTCTAATCGGGTTTGCCGGCATTCAAGAGGATAAACTGGAAATGCTGTTTCTGGCTCCGGAAGCTTGCGGTAATGGTTTTGGGAAAGAGGCAGTAGCAGTGCTTGTATCGCAATACGGAGTCAAATATGTTGATGTCAATGAACAAAATCCAGCCGCCCTCCATTTTTACCGCCGCTGCGGATTTATCGTTTACGACCGGTCGGAAACTGATCCGTCAGGAAATCCCTTTCCCATCCTGCATATGACGCGGAAAATACTGGAAACGGAACGCCTGTACTTGCGGGAAATGACTCCGGCAGATTCTTCTTCCCTTGCCGTAATGCTGCAGGATATACAGGTCATGTATGCCTGGGAACGGACCTTTTCCGATGACGAAGTCCGGGAGTGGATTACCCGCAACCGACAGCGCTACCAGCAATACGGGTACGGATATTGGCTGGCATGTGAAAAAACGGCCGATCATGTCCTCGGCCAGATCGGCCTGCTGCCGGAAACAATAGAAGGAGTGGAAATGCTCGGGATCGGCTGGATCCTTGCCCGAAACTACTGGTTCTGCGGGTATGCAACGGAAGGCGCGGCAGAGTGCCTGCACTACGCCTTCCAAACCCTGCAAGCACCAGAAGTCATCGCCGATATCCGCCCGGAAAACAAAGCTTCCATTCGCGTTGCAGAACGTATTGGCATGACCCCAACGGGGCAGTACGACAAAATCGTCTATGGAAAAATTATGCCGCACCTGCTTTATCGCATCCGGCAATAACGTCTGTTCTGTAGCAAGATTAATCCACCAGGTGAACCACTTCGCCGCTACGGCAGGATTCGTCTGCAGCGAAAACAATCCGCATACTGTCACGTACCTGGCGCCAATGTGTTGACATGTCCTGATCTTCAGCAATCACCCGGTAGAACCGTTCCTGCTCTCGTTCGCAAAGCTCCTGATGCCATGCGTCAGAAACATCAACTATATCATCATCAAAAATAAAATCGCCGCTATTGTCCAATTCGCTATGATGAATCCTCAGACAGCTTGTCCCGGTATGAGAGTCAACGTCATCGGAGTGAGCAGCCGTACGGTTTTCGATGGTAACCGCTCCTCCAGGGCCGACAACATCTTTGACGAAATAGGCACATTCGCTCATCATTGGCCCCCACCCCGCCTCGTACCAGCCGACAGAACCATCTGAAAAGGTAACTTGGAGTTGCCCGTAATTGTACGCTTCCGGTACAATATCGGGCGTTAAACGTGCCGAAACGGCATGTACCCGCACAGGAGATGCGTCGGTCATCTGACACATAACGTCAACATAATGTACGCCGCAATCAATGATGGGAGAAAGCGTTGACGCCAGCAATGCCTGATGGGTTTTCCAATGCGATCCAAAGCTTTGCTGATTCAAATTCATCCGCATTACCAGCGGAGTTCCTAAACTTCGAGCCGCCTGAATAAATTTCTGCCATACAGGATGTTCCCGCAAAATATAACCTACCAGTAATTTTCTGCCGGTTTTTCTTGCACAGGCAAAAACCCGATCCACTTCCTCCATCGTCACGCCAACCGGTTTTTCCAGAAAAACATGGCAATTTGCCTCCATTGCCTGAATTGCCATCGAAACATGCGTATCCGGGTAAGTAGCAATGCAGACAGCATCGGGCTTTGTCACTGTAAGTGCCCGATCAAAATCATCGTAGAGAGAATTGATTCCCAATTCTGCACCCAATTTTTTCTTGCTGTCGCCACGACTGACCAACCCGACGATTTCAAAATTCGCATGTTTCTGGTACGCACGGGCGTGCGAGGCACCCATATTGCCGCAACCAACAACCAAAACTCTCAGCTTGGCATCCATATCCGCTTTCTCATGTCCTTTTTGTTTCTATTAGGGCGGGATGTGTATTCTGGTAGTCCATTATTTAATAAATAAAGTATTGATCTCTGCCAGTTTATCCGGAATGGCAATTTTCTGCGGACATTTATGTACGCATGCACCGCAACGAATGCAGGCAGAAGCTCTGCCGTTTTCCGGAATTGTGTTATACATGGATTCAAAACTCCAGAAAACTTCCGAAATTTTATATTGATTGTAAAAACCGAAAATCCGCGGGATCTGAACTCCTGCCGGACAAGGCATACAATATCTACACCCTGTACAAGGGATCGCCCCAGTCTGCCGGTAAATCACAAGTGCACGATCTAAAGTTTCCCGTTCAGAATCCGATAACGGTTCAAATGGCGACATGGTTTTCAAGTTATCGGCAACTTGCTCCGGCTGAGACATTCCAGAGAGAATGCAAAGCACATTGGGCAATGACCCAACAAACCGGAATCCCCAGGACGCAACACTTCTTTCGGGGGCAGCTTCTTTCAGGACCTCAATGGCAGCTGGCGAAAGGGTTGCCAGGTTTCCACCGCGTAACGGTTCCATAACAATCACCGGGATATTATGTCGGGTTAAAATTTCATATTGCTCACGGGACCGGTAGAGTTCCCAATCCAGATAATTCAGTTGAATTTGTGCCACATCCCATGGATACGTACCGGCAATTTCTTCAAGCACTTCCGGCGTATCGTGAAAAGAGAAACCAATATGGCGGATTTTTCCCTCTTTTTTGCGTTCAAGCAAGTAATCATAAACGTTGAATTCCTTGACCACGTTCCAGGTTTCAGCGTTCAGGGAATGCAGCAAATAAAAATCAAAGTAATCGTTTTGACAGCGTGCGAACTGCTCTTCAAAAAAGCGTGGAACATCTTCTTTGGTTTTAACCAGCATCATGGGCAGTTTGTCGGTCAGATAATATGAATCCCGAGGATACCGCTTCAGCGTTTCCCCGACAAAAACTTCACTTTCTCCGCCATGATACATATATGCGGTGTCAAAGTAATTAACCCCGGCACGCATTGCTGTGTCGACCATTTGTGCTGCCGTTTCCCGGTCAATTTTGTCATCCTTCATCGGCAATCGCATCATACCGAACCCGAGTAAAGGCAATGTCATATCGGTATTTCGCCAGCTTCGGCGTGTAACAAATTCAGTCATTTTGAAAACTCCTTTCCATTCATCGCAAGACCAATATCCATGCTTCCAGATCGGAAGCCTTCCAAATCCAGTGTTATATACTGAAATCCCAATGCTTTCAACCCTTCCGTTACAGTCGATGCCGCAGCGGCAAGTGCCGGTACCCATTCCCTATCCACTTCAATCCGGGCAATAGATTCCTGCACCCGCAATCTCAGGTTACTGACCTCAGGAAACATTTTCCGTAGCAATCCTTCTCCCTGGACTACGCGCTCAATGGCCTCTTCTGTTAATTCCGCTCCATATGGGAAACGTGTTGCCATACACGGGGCAGCCGGTTTTAAAGCACATTTCAGTTTCAATTCAGCGGCAAGTGCCCGAATGTCATTTTTTGTAATTCCCAAGCTTGCCAATGGAGAAATCACCCCGAGCTCATGCAACGCTTTTCTCCCCGGCCGGTAGACGTGCAGGTCATCGTAATTGGTTCCATCCATCACCCAATCGAGTTGTTTTTCTTCGGCAAAAGAAAAGATTTTCCGGAAAAAATGCCGTTTGCACCAATAGCAACGGTCTACAGGATTATTTTTTATTTCCGGGCAGTGTAAAGGGTCATAGCAGATCATCTGCCAATTGACTTCGAAACCAGCCACGTTCGAGCGTGCGTCTTCCCATTCGTTTTCCGTTTGAAAAACCGAACGTACCGTCACAGCCCAGAACGGAAATGGCTTTTCTTTCTGCATGCCAGCAAGTACCGCCAATAACAATGTACTGTCCACTCCCCCGGAATAAGCCAATGCAACTCCGTCAGGAACAAATTGCCACAACCGATCCTTCAGCGCCTCAAAAATGTCAGGCATTGAGCTCATGTTTTCCTTTCATCCGCAACATGCGGCAAGCCAAAATCCCTGCTCCGAACCCATTATCAATATTCACCACTGCCATTCCTTCTGCGCAGGAATTGAGCATTGCCAGTAATGGAGCAACGCCCCCGAATGACGCACCATATCCTACAGAAGTAGGAACCGCGACGACGGGAGCTTCCACCAGGCCGGCAATGACACTTCCCAGAGCCCCTTCCATCCCGGCAACCGCGATGACTACATCAGCCGTCCGGATTTCCTCCAAATGCGATAACAATCGGTGAAGGCCGGCAACTCCGACATCATAAAAGCGCAATACCTCTGCTCCGAAAAAAGCTGCCGTTTTCGCTGCTTCCTCCGCAACAGGGATATCGGCAGTTCCTCCTGTGCAAACGGCAACGCGGCCTGTCTGTTCGGGGATAAAACCGTTACTGGCAGTCAGAACGCGAGAGACGGGATCATACTCTGCAAGTACCCCAGCAGTGGTAATATATTCATATTGTTCCGGGGAACATTTCGTTCCCAACACAGCAACGGATTCTTCTCGAAATGCTTTTAAAATTCCGGCAAGTTGTTCTTTCGTTTTCCCAGGACAATACACCGTTTCTCCCATGCCGGTACGTTGCCGACGACTGATATCCAATTTGGCAAATCCCAGATCCTTGAAAATTTCTTCAGCCATAATCAATCATAACCTTCCACAGTTCCAACCCGCATTAACGGGAAAATCAAATTCCAGCGATCACTTTCACAGCAAAACGGTCGTCACGGGCAGTCAAATCCAAAGCCTCGCTGCTGCTCAAACTGGATACGGCAACATAGTATAAACTGGATTGCGCCAGTTGCTTTGCCTGATTCATTTCCTCTTCCGTCGGACGCTTCCAGTTCTGCCCTGGCACAGGAATATACCCCATAATATGCAACGGTATGCCTCGATCCAGATGGGATAAAAAACCGACCAATCCTTCTATTTCCTTAAATCCCACCAACTCCGGGATAAAAACGATATTGGCAGAAAGGGCCATTCCTCGATCAAATGCCGCGGCAAAATTGTCATAAATCAAGTTTTTCTCTTTGCCAGTAATTTGTAGATGTAAAGAATCACTCCAAGCTTTAAACCCGACATTGGCGGCATCCAAATACGGAATATCCAGACGACTGCCATTGGTATGCCCCAATTTCGTAACAGCGCCAAGTTCTATTTTTGCAAAACGAATCATTTCCTCAATCTCCGGCGCAATTGTCGGTTCCCCGCCCATGCAATAGACCTTCCCCGGATGAACACGGCGCAAAACCTCTTTCTGTTCATTAACCGATAAGAACTGTGCCGGCTTCGGATATGCCAATCCTGGCACACCATTGGCTCCGCTTCGCAATTTGTAACTGCAAAAAGGGCAGTGAAAGGTACACCCCCAATTGTGAAGCGTAGCAAAGTCATATTTTTCATTCCAGGTGATTCGATAAAACGCCATGGCTACCTCATTCTCTTCCTTAAATATTCGATTGCTTCAAAGGGAGCAATTCCTTCTGTTACCAACCGCCGTGGGACAGGGTAAATCCTGCAACTCCTGCCGGCAGGAGTTGCAGCTATCCCAGCTCGTGTTGCCAGGTTGTCCCTGCAAAACTCTTCAATATAAAAGATGACTTCCGGCATAGCTGTAACAATTACTTCACTACCGGTCGGACCTGTCTCTGGCAAAATACTTCTACCACCAGCCAGGCTCAATAAATCTCCAATATAAGAAGCCTCACCGGCACCTTTGTTGGCAGAATACAATTCAAAATAAACTGGCACCGGCGGATATTCTTCCTCCATCTGTATGGATTCTAAGGTAGAACGGAATTCGGCAGCCAAGTGTTCCGCTCTCTCCTCCTTGCCACTCCATGTTCCTATGGTTTGAATCATTTCTGCAATATCACCCAGCCGTGGTGGCGAGATCTGAAGCACACGAATACCGTGACCACGAAGTGTCTCCGCAAGCTCTTCCTGATAACTCCAGACAACAGCACCGTCTATTTCCAAAGCCATAATCTGTTCCAGAGAAATTGCCGCCCCCCTTCCGACAATATTCAATCGACCTCCTGTATCAACAATACTGCTGTATTCGTCTACGGCAACAATTGGTGCATCACACTGCAGCAAAATTGAAGTTGCTGCTGCAACTGTTGAAAAAATCCGCGTGGGCACCTCCTCCTCCCAATTCTGCTCTTGGAGTTCACAACTGCACAACAACAAACCCCAAAAAACAATTCTCCACCATTTCATTGACAATATCTACTCCCATCATTCTCCCAATCCCAATACCGCTCAGGAATAGAAGCAAATGGTAGTGCAGCAACATGGCCATCGCCAAATACCATATTGCAACGCTTTTTCTTTCCGTGCCGAAAAGCCACATATTTACAATACCCATCGATCACGGCATTCTCTCCATTCAGAATCCCCAGTGCAGGCGGAGCGATTGTTGCCCCGATATAGTAAGCGCCAGCATCAGCAACAATAATAAACTCTGCCGGATTCCGGATCATCGATGGCTTCACGCCATACCATAACTTATTTGCCCGGCTATTTCCCTGTCCGGGGAAATAGCATTGATTGATCCCGTAACTGAGACTCGAATTATCTTTGCCGCCAAAAACAACTTTAACGGCGTCGCTCCGGCCATCGCCAGGACACACCCAAATGTTCTTGGAAGCATCTTCCTGCGCAGCAGCAAGAAAAGGCTCGAGCAAGTCCACCCAGCGAGAGCCGCTTGCGTAAACTGGCGGCGTACTATCCCACTCCGTACTGTACAGAAGGTGTGCGATACCAATTTGACGGAGATTCCCGGAACAAACAATCTCATCGGCTCGTTGCCGAGCAAGTCTTATCCCCGGTAGCAGAATACTTACGAGAATGGCTACAACAGCAATCACCACCAGTAGCTCAATCATCGTAAACACTCTCTTACTCATTTTCCGGTTCGGTTCCTTCCTGTTTCTCCCCCTGCCTGCTGCAAATACAGTACCACTCTTCTCGAGAAGAATACAAATTTCTACCTCAAAAAAACAGAAAAAAAGCGTTTTCGGACTGTTGCTGAACCGAAAACGCCTTTTTCTCACACAATATCTCTGCTTTATTCGGCAAGAATAAAGTCGAAACGACCGATTTCCGGCACTTCAATCGTACCGTCATCTCGAACAGTCAGAGGTTCTCCATTGACCAGAGAAACTACTTTTGAAAATTTCCGTTTGGGATGGATTTCTAAATTACGCAACGGCACGACCTCATCAATCGGGCGGCTGCCGGAAGTGTAATTTATCAAAGAAAAGAGTACTTTTTTCTCATTTCCTGCGCCGCCGGCAGACCGAACGGAATAAAGCAATCTTGTCCCCGTATCTCCAGAAAGGCAATAATCCAAATCAAGGTGTTTTGCTAAAATTCTGGCAATCAATTGGCGATGGAGGACATTGCTGAATCCGTTGTAGTTTTCAAAAAAGTTCCCGCCAAAATAATAACATGTTCCCATGCCAAACACATTGCGTGCCAGGAAAGGATGGATCCCATCCCCCGGCTTAGCCGCATAGCATCCGGCAAGCGGTTCATTGCTTTTGGCCAGCACAGTACACCCTGCGGGGTCAAAACAAATTTGAGTCTGCACCATGGGAATACGCGGAATATTCTCCGTAGTAAAAGCAAAGTCACCATCCAGATAGAAATAGTTATAGTTGCCATATTGACGGGTCGTACCGGAAAATTTAACCCCGAAAAGTTCTGTCAGCGCACAATTGCCTCGTTCCAGTGGACGTTGTTTATTGTAACAGGCACATTCGCCGTCCGCAATCAGTAATCCGCCGGCAGCGACAAAAGAACGAACCGCTGCACAGGATGCGTCATCCAGGAAAGCAGCATTTGGCAAAATACAGACTTTGTATTTCTGAAGGTTTTGCGCATCTAACTCCGTCACGACATCAAAAGGAATATGCAACTGCGAGACCAGATCCACTGCCCCCATAAAACTTTCAGAATAATTTCCGACAAACGGGGTATCATCTCCAGCCGCGCTGCCGGTACTGTAAAAGTCAGTAGCATCCTGAGAACTCTTATAATGCTTGGCCGTATCAAAAGAGTAGAAAATCGCTACTTCCGCAAGGCTCTTCGTTCCCTGAAATACGGCATCATGATCCCGATCGAAGTGGATGATTTCTTTTGCAGCCTCTCCGGAAACACTGTCAAGATTGCTTGGCGGACAATGGATGCCATACCAGACACTGGAACCGTTTGCCAACGCACTGGCGTAGCAAAGCTGTGTTTCCGCAGGAGTATGCAAAGTCCATCCCCAGGGCTTGTGGTCACCAGCCATAAAGATGACGGTCGGTTTTTCCCCGTTGGAGAAAGATTCCGTCATTTTTGCATTGATTGCACACCGGAAATAAGGGCTTTTTTTCGGTTCATCATAGAAGAAAAAACCGCCTTCAGTGCCGATAATATCGTTGTGTTTGTATATTCGGCGGAATTCATCCGCATCGGCAAGGCCGTACAACAGCCCTTCATTATAATAGCAGCTCCACTCTGGATTAACTTCTTTGACCTTGGTATAAAACTGTTCTTTACGAGTCAGGATCAAGTTGAAAAAATAATCTTTGACGTCTTTTTCTGAAGCAGTCAACAAATCTTTTCCAGTTGCCTCACGGAACTTTGCCTGACAGGTTGGACAGTAACATTTGAGATAGATAGGCCCATCAAAGAAAACCCCTGCAAGCTCGTAATCACGCAGGGAATCCAACGCGCCCAGGAAATACTCAATCCAACTGGAATTCATGCAGCAAGACGCATAAGTCTCGTACAAACGAACCGTATTGCCTTTGTTCTCGCGGAGGTGCCATTCAGGATGTGCAGCCTCC
>CALGPR010000013.1 GCA_937960425.1 uncultured Lentisphaeria bacterium | reverse complement strand
CGTCCGTTATTGCGTCAAATACAACAAGCGCATTCTCTTTCCCTCGACCAGCGCAGTTTACGGGATGTGCGATGATGCTCAGTTTGACGAAGACAATTCCAAGCTCGTTACCGGCCCGATCCGTATGCAACGCTGGATTTACTCCACGAGCAAACAGCTTCTCGACCGGGTTATCTGGGCATACGGGGTAAAAACCGGCTTAAAATTCACACTGTTCCGCCCATTCAACTGGATTGGGCCGCGCCTGGACAGCCTGACCTCTGCCCGTATTGGCAGCAGCCGGGCAATCACCCAGATGATTCTTAATCTGGTTCAGGGGTCTCCCATTCAGTTGATTGACGGTGGAGAACAGAAGCGCTGTTTCGTAGACATCTCCGAAGCCATTGAAGCCCTTTACCGGATCATTGAAAATGAAAAAGGCTGTTGTGACTCCCAAATCATTAATATCGGGAATCCGGACAATGAAGCGAGTGTCAAGGAAATGGCGGAACTTCTGGTTGAAAAATTTGAAAAACATCCGCTGCGGGATAAATTTCCGCCTTTTGCCGGCTATCTGGTTGTTGAAAGTGGTGCATTTTATGGTAAAGGCTATCAGGATGTCCAGCATCGCTGTCCGAGCATTCGCAACGCCAAACGTATTCTCAAGTGGGAACCGAAGAAGTCTCTTGCTGAATCTATCGAAAGCACGTTGGACTTCTTCCTCAAAGAAGCAATTAAATCCGGTGAATTCGGCACAATGGATTGAGACCGAATCTGCATCAGTTGCTTACGGTTAACTTTGTTGTCGCCCATTGAATTGATTGCTTGTTCCGGCTCTGTGCAATTGCAGTGCAAAGTCGGTAAATTCTTCCTTATGAAGGGAAAAAAATGAAAATTATCGCACTGCGAATTGACGTAGATACTTATCGGGGGACGAAGCATGGTGTCCCGGCGCTATGTTCTTCTCTGGCTCGTTGGGGCATTAAGGGGACATTTTATTTTTCGGTCGGCCCGGACAATATGGGCCGGCATCTCTGGCGTTTGTTGAAGCCGAAGTTTCTGTGGAAAATGCTCCGTACAGATGCTGCCGGACTTTACGGATTGGATATTCTGTTGATGGGAACTGCATGGCCTGGGCCTCAGATCGGGAAACGGCTCGGCCCGGTCATCAAAGCTGCTGCAGATGCCGGGCATGAAATTGGGTTGCATGCCTGGGATCACCACCATGATCAAGCCGCCATAGACCGCATGTCGCCGGAGGAATTACTGAAAAATCTGACGCGGGGCTTCAATACTTTGAAAGCAATTGTCGGTTCAGATCCGGTTACCTCCGCAACCCCGGGCTGGCGGTGTAATGACCAAACCCTTGAAGCCAAAGCGAAACTGCCATTCCGTTACAATAGCGATTGCCGCGGGACTCATATTTTCCGCCCTGTGGTAAATGGGAAAGCGCTCCAGCAACTGCAGATGGACCGCGACGACGTCTCTGTTGAGATTCTG
>CALGPR010000012.1 GCA_937960425.1 uncultured Lentisphaeria bacterium | reverse complement strand
ATATCACAGCTTTGACTTGAACCTTGTCGATGTAAATAAAAACAGCGTTTCAGTGCTTACGCCATTGTTTTTGTACCGGGAATGGCCCCAACTGGATTTCCCGGAAAGTTTTCCTCTTCGGGCCGATGTCGCGGAATTAACTTCTCCAGAAGATTTCAATACCGTAGAAAAATATATCCGGGAAAAGGATGTTACCTCCGGGTTCTGGGGATATATTAAAAGAGCCGAAGTGGAAATTTCCGAACTTGAAAAAATTTCTGAAGAGGGAGACGAGAAGGAAAAAATTGCCTGGTCAGATATCGGGTTTCCGCAACTGCCAATGCTTTATCGCCGGCAGGCTTTGGGCGAAGAATATCGCTGGCACGGCCCCGGGAGTTTTGGCTTTTCCCTTTGCAGCGGATATCATGCCGGCGAAAAAAAGGAACTTCAAATATTACAGTTCCTCTATCGGTATTATCGGCAGGGAGACCGGGAGCAATCGATCTTTTTTCCCGGGTGCAACTTCGTCAGGCAGGGCAACAATACTCGTTTCAGTTTCTGGTATCGGGTTTGGGAGTATCAGGTAAAAGACGGAGAAATTTCCGGATACTTCCTGTTCATTCCGTTCGGAAACTCTGCGTCAGAGTAGTCAATCACCAGAGAAAGTCATGATAAAAAATCCCCGAGCGTATGCCCGGGGATGAAAACAACCGATTCCTTGCAGAAATTACAGGATTTCCGCGAGCCAGCGCCCTGCTTCCTGCGTCCATTCTCTGGCTTGAGGATAATCGTTTGCCAGCCCGATCCCATGGGGACCAAAGGGATAAATGTGCAAAGCAAAAGGAATTTTATGGGCACTGAGGGCCTTTGCCATTACCAGAGAATTTTCGACCGGAACGCCATTGTCTGCCGCTGTATGCCATAAAAAAGCCGGTACCGTAGTATCGGTAACCTGTTTTTCCAGACTTAGTAGATTGCGCATTTGTTGATTCCCAGCCTGGTCTCCCAGGAGCGATTCAAAAGAGCCAGCATGGGCAAACTCTCCGGAAGTGATTACCGGATAACAGAGGATCATGGCGTCGGGAAACTCACTGAATTGGTCAAGTTCTGCATCCTGATCCATGGCAACAGCAATATTTTTCAAAGCGGCAGATCCGGCAAGATGTCCCCCCGCGGAGAACCCGAGGATTGCAATTTTGTCGGCAGCCCCGACTCCCCGGGCCAATTTTCGTAAGATCCGGATTCCCTGCCGGGCATCTTTCTGCGGTAACGGAAAACGGTTCGGGGCAACCCGGTATTCAATCACTGCAGCGTTGAAGCCAAGTTCCCTGAACCGTTCTGCAATTGGTTGTCCTTCGTGGTCTGCCCGGCAGACATAGCCGCCACCGGGAAGAATTGCGACAATCGGGCGTCCTGTCGGGTCATCATGAAAATATGTGGTCAAATAAGGCTGAAAATCACCCTCGACAGTATAATTGTATAATGGGATCGTTTGCATTTTCATTTTAGAGGAATCTTTCTTGTGATACTATTGTTTTGATTGAATGCCGTTGCCGGAGGGCAGGGCGGCAGGAGATTTGTTGATTCGTATTCGCCAGACTGGTTCAGCGCCGGCAGGCAGGCCATTAAAGAAAAAACGGCCGTAATCGCGCTGGAAATCGACGAAAATTGCAGCATCCCCGGTAACCTTGACAACCTTCAATTTCAGAACCGGTTGGGACGGTGAAGGCGGTACTGGAAGTTTGACAGTTTCCAGTCCTTTTCCTGCCAATTGTACAGAATGAGTCCGGCCATTTAATTCGAAGACGATTTGTGTGGGGCCGTCAGAAACAGTCGTTAATTCCAGTTCTCCTCCGGGAAAATTGCCGTCGAGGGGGGCAAAAGTTTTTTGAAATTGCATTCCGGGTTCCAGTTGCAGAGGTTGCCAGCCGCCGAAGGTACGGGGCCCATGATCCAATTGAAGCGTTCTACCGTCAGAGAGGAGGGTAGTTATTCCGTTGGGGCGGATTAACCGCATCAATGGCGCTTCCAGAACAGAACGGAAGAGTTCTGCCCAGCAAAAGGTCAGAAATAGCCCCAGTATCAGCGCTAAAAGCGGGCGGGCAAGCGGAGCGTGTTTGCGATAGCGGTGCAGGAACTGGAAGAAGAAAATTGAGCCGGCGACGGCAGCTGTCGGCAGAATCGGAGCACGGAATCGGGAAAGATTATAAAAAAGTGCAATACTTCCAGCATAGGATAGCAGAGTGCCCCAAAGTAATATGCCCGAGGATGAGTGTTTGCGAAAAACACGTATTGTATTAAAAAAAATCCAGCCAACCGCCAACGCCAGAATTATGCCACTCGACCACTCCAGAAGTGGAATTATCGTTGACTGATGACCTTCAACTGCGAAACTGACATTGTTGGGAATTTCCCGGTAGTCGAAGAATAGCAGAAATTTACGGATCTGGAACTCAATAACTGCTGCGGGTTCATCAAGGAACCACTGCCAGATTCTCTGAGGGACAGAACCTGCTTCCGGGTGGTTCATCCAGTCATGATAAAGTTCAGGGTATTCCATGGGGCCGGCAGGGAGCCCGGGATCTCGCCCTCCGGCAGGCGCTTCCGGCGTGTTGCCCAGAGTTAATACCGCATTTGCCGCAGTTGACGGTCCAGTCAAAGTGCCACGCAAAAGACTGTTATGGATGATAAACGGCAGTTGAACGGCAATCAGGAAAATCAAAAGAGTGCCGAAGAGAAGCACACGGTACCGGAAAGAATAGTTCCGGCATCCCCAGAATGCTGCAAGCGCAAGTGCGGGAAGCAGCAGATACATATTCCCCCGGGTTAAAATGCTCATCCCCAGAACAGCACCAGTTAATGCAGCAAGGCAAAACGCCTGCAGAAACGACAATGTTTTATGAGGAGAAAATGTTTTTAAAGACAAATAAAGGAGCAATGTGACAAAAAAAGTTTGCAGGGTTGCAATCTGATGAAAAGGTACATACAGCAGGAGCGGAGCGGA
>CALGPR010000011.1 GCA_937960425.1 uncultured Lentisphaeria bacterium | reverse complement strand
TTTTATTACAGGAAAAATACATTTCAAATGGCTTGATTCCAGGAGAGAAAAGACCTCGGCAGTCACAAAACTGGCTTCACTTTTTGTTCCCGATTCCGATATTACAAAAGTGCGTGAAAAATTTTAAAAGACTTGAAAAAAAGACGGTATAGCTGTATGTTACCCAGTATCATTTTAGTTAACTGTCAACCCACTTTTTTGGAGAAATCTCTGCTATGGCGGACCAGGAAGATCTGAAACAAAATCCGAACTCCGGCAGTGATTACAGCGCAAGCAAAATCACCGTCCTGGAAGGCCTTGAAGCCGTACGTAAACGGCCGAGTATGTATATCGGGGATACCGGTGAACGCGGCCTGCACCACCTGGTGTACGAAGTTGTCGATAACGGTATCGATGAAGCCCTTGCAGGCTATGCTCATAAAATCCGTGTCACCATTCACGTTGATAACAGTATTACCGTCGAAGATGATGGTCGCGGTATTCCTGTTGATATGCATGAAGGTGAAGGAAAACCTGCTGTTGAAGTTGTTTTGACGGTTCTTCACGCAGGCGGAAAATTTGATCACAATTCTTACAAAGTTTCCGGCGGGCTTCACGGTGTTGGCGTCTCTTGTGTGAATGCCCTCTCTGATTGGATGAAAGTTGTGGTTGACCGCGACGGGTATCAATGGGAGATCGGTTTTGAGCGGGGAGATACTACTGAACCACTGAAACAGCTGGCTCCATCTACCCGGCGGGGAACACGGGTTTCTTTTAAGCCGGATGCAACGATTTTCAGTACTACTGTGTACTCTTATGAAACACTGGCAAACCGGCTGCGGGAACTGGCGTTTCTCAACCGCGGGATTCACATTACCCTGATCGACGAACGTCCGCAACCCAATGACGGTCCGTGCCCACGATGCGATGAATATTATTACGAAGGTGGGATTTCTGAATTTGTAAAGTACCTGAATGGCAACAAAACCACCATCAATCCTGAGCCGATTTATTTCCATCGCGAAAAGGACGGCATTGATGTGGAAGCCGCTCTCCAATATAACGATGGATATTCCGAGCATATTTTCAGCTATGCCAATAATATCAATACCCTGGAGGGAGGAACGCATCTGACCGGGTTCCAGACCGCGTTAACCCGTACAATCAATAACTATGCCAAAAACAACAATCTGTTGAAGAAAGACATCGCTGTGAGCGGAACTGACGTTCGTGAAGGTCTTTCTGCCGTGATCAGCGTCAAAGTTCCCGATCCGCAATTTGAAGGGCAGACCAAGACAAAACTCGGAAACAGTGATGTTCGCGGTATTGTTGATTCGGTGATTGGCGAAACTCTTTCGGAATATCTGGAAGAACACCCGCAGATTGCACGGCTGATTATTGAAAAATCTTTAACGGCTGCCCGTGCCCGGGAAGCCGCTCGACGTGCCCGGGAAACCGCGAGAAAAAGCGGTTCCGAATATGGCAGTCTGCCCGGAAAACTTGCAGATTGCCAGAGCCGCGATCCCGCAGAGTGCGAAATGTTCATTGTGGAAGGGCAGTCCGCCGGCGGGTCGGCAAAAAGCGGGCGGGACAGTAAAATTCAGGCTATTCTGCCAATCCGAGGCAAACTTTTGAATGTCGAAAAAGCGAGTATCGATAAAATGCAGAAAAATGCTGAAATCGAATCTCTTTTCCGAGCGATAGGTTGTGTGCCCGGCGGTGAAATCGACGTTTCCAAAGTACGTTACCACCGTGTTGTCATTATGACAGATGCTGACGTGGACGGTTCACATATCCGGACACTGTTGTTAACGTTCTTTTACCGGCAGATGCGTCCGCTGATTGAGGCAGGATATGTGTATATTGCCAATCCACCACTGTATAAAGTTACTGTCGGCAAAAAAGAAAGTTACATCGATACTGATGATCAACTTGACAATTACCTTCTCCAGCTCGGATGCAACAAACTCCGAGTTACCCGTCCGGGTAAGGGGGTAATGGAATTGGAAGAGATTCGCAGTTTGTTGGATTTGTACCGCAAAATTCAGCATGTTACCGCCAGTTTGTGGCGGTTTGGGGTCGATGCTGTGGATTATTTTGAGCGAATCGGGGTTGATGGGCGCTGCCCGACGGCGTTAATTAATGTCCGTGAACTTGACGGGGAGTATATCAGCACATTTGTCTATGATGAAGCGGAAGAGGAAGCGGTTGTTGGAGCTGCCCGTGCC
>CALGPR010000010.1 GCA_937960425.1 uncultured Lentisphaeria bacterium | reverse complement strand
AAATGAGAATTATTTGAATCTGGCGGAAAATTACCTCTTTGCCGATATTAAGAAAAAAGTTGATGCATTTTTAAAGGAACGTCCGGGTGCAAAATTGATTCGCCTGGGAATTGGCGACGTTACTTTACCCTTGACTCCGGCTGTTATTGCCGCTCTGCATCGGGCTACTGAAGAAATGTCTGATGCAAAAACTTTCCATGGCTACGGGCCCGAGCAGGGCTATGAGTTTTTGCGTAATGCGATCGTTAAGCATGAATACCGGCAACGTGGCGTGGCAATTGAGGCTGATGAAATTTTTGTCAGCGATGGTGCAAAATGCGACGTCGGGAATATTCAGGAAATTTTTTCTACCGACGCGGTTGTTGCGATTGCCGATCCAGTTTATCCCGTTTATCTCGACAGCAATATTATGGCTGGACGCAAAATTGTTTTTCTGCCTTCTACTCGGGAAAATAGCTTTACCCCGGAGCTCCCAGACGAAAAAGTGGATCTGGTTTATTTGTGTTCTCCCAACAATCCTACCGGAACGGTCATGTCAGGAAGAGCGTTGCAGAAATGGGTCGACTTCGCACGAGAAAATTCTGTGATATTGCTTTTTGACAGTGCATATAATGCCTATATCCGAGATCCGGAGCTTCCGCGTTCCATATATGAAATCCCGGGAGCAGAAGAGTGCGCTATTGAGTTTAAATCTTTTTCCAAAAATGCCGGTTTTACCGGGTTGCGTTGTGCCTATACTGTCGTACCCAAAGCTTTAACGGTAAAATCTTCCAATGGAAAAATGATTTCTCTGAATGCCCTTTGGAATCGCCGCCAATGCACGAAATTTAATGGAGTTTCCTATGTGGTTCAACGCGCCGCTGAAGCGGTTTATTCCGAACAGGGCATTACGGAAACTCAGGCACTCGTCGATTATTATATGGAGAATGCCTCTATCATTTTTCACGGAATGTCAGAGGCTGGCTTCGAAGTTTACGGAGGTAAGAATTCTCCTTACATCTGGTGGCATTTGCCGCAGGGAACTTCATCAATGAATTTCCTCAATACGTTATTGCATGAGTGTGAAATTGTCGGAACTCCCGGTGTCGGCTTCGGCAGTTGCGGTGAAGGATATTTCCGCTTGACGGCATTTGGGGATAGAGAACAGACGCGAGAAGCTGTAACTCGTATTGTCGCAAAGAAAGAACCGCTTCTAAAGCAACACTGATCTGGAGATTATTCGTTTATGACCATCAATCCCGATTTGGAAATTACCGTCATTCAGGAGATCAGTTATGCCGTTGTACATGAGCATAATGTCAATCAGCTCCTGAATAAAATCCTTGCCGTCTTGAATCAGCGTATGGGAATGCTCCGCGGTACATTCACCTTATTGCAGGGAGACACCCTGGTCATTGAAGCTTCTCATGGCATGGAAAATACTGCCAGGCGCAAAGGTCGGTATCATCTCGGAGAAGGGATTACAGGGCATGTAGCAGAGACCGGCCGTCCTCATCTGGTTCCAGATATTTCCCGGGACAGCCGATTTCTGAATCGTACTGGAACTCGACGCGAGGCGGAAAAGATCGCTTTTATCTGCGTGCCGGTTATTCATATGGAACGGGTAATCGGGACGTTGAGTATTGATCGGGCAGTCGATGAAAATACCGACCTGGAGCGTGATTTGAAATTATTGGAGATTATCAGCAATATTACAGCTGAAGCTGTTGCCGCCTGCCTGAAAATTCATGAAGAACGTGAGTCTCTGTTAGCTGAAAATCAGCAACTTCGCGATATGCTTAACGGCAATCCCGGAGAACTTATTGGCAACTGTCGGTCTATGCGTACCGTTTATGAAATGATTCGGCAAGTTGCCCCCAGTGACGCTACAGTCCTGATTCGAGGAAGTTCCGGAACCGGAAAAGAACTCGCTGCCCGGGCTATCGTTAAACTTTCCGGGCGAGCAGATAAACCTTTCGTTACACTGAATTGTGCTGCACTTCCGGAAAACCTGGTGGAAAGCGAACTTTTCGGTCACGAAAAAGGTGCTTTTACCGGTGCGGTGACGCGCCGGATCGGGCGAGCTGAGGCTGCCGATGGCGGGACACTTTTTCTGGATGAAATCGGGGATTTGAGTATGGCAACTCAGGTTAAACTTCTGCGATTCATCCAGGAAAGAACCTTTTCCCGCGTCGGCAGCAGCGAAGAACTGCGCAGCAACGTCCGTTT
>CALGPR010000009.1 GCA_937960425.1 uncultured Lentisphaeria bacterium | reverse complement strand
TTTTGCATAATTTCCATGGGCAGTCTGCATCCCATTGGCGGCAAGTTCTTCCAAAGATTGTTTCCGTTCCAGATTGACGTTTTCAAAGCACTCAATCTCTTCGACAGTAATTTTTTCTCCAAAAGAATCACCGAACCCGGAAGGCGTTCCGGTCAGCGGTTTTCCAGAAGATCCGGGAGTTTCTTTCAGGTGCAGCAGCATTTTCAAGCATTCCAGCTTCATCTGTGGGTCATCTACTCTGACATTCCCCGCAAGGGTAGCCAAATTCTTACTGCGTTCAAGCGTTACCGCGTCGGAATAAATATCCGTCATCTGTTCGTTATTTTCCGGAGAACCACTGATCCCATTGCGCGGTAAAAGCAAAGACATATGAACATCCCCGTCAATTTTCACATCTCCGGTTGTGTTGGACAAAACAATGGATTTCCCGCGAATGATATTATCTCCCGACCGCATCAACGGCTGAGTCCCGGAAAGACGCAACATGCCGTCTGCCGGATCATAAGAGGCATAATCTCCAATTGCAAATTGAGTCTGTTCGTCTCCTTTGGGTGTAACACCCCGTTCAATCCGGACATTGCCGAAACATTCAACCTTGCGAACCTGCCCGGAGGACATAAGCCCTTCTCCATCGCTGTCTTCGCGCTCTTCACCGCCCAGCGCGACAACCATACGGTCACAGGTAATGTTTCCCTGAAGCGGATCAGAAACCTTTACATTTCCAGTTAATTCAATGATGTTGTTCTCAAAATCCAGCAACATGGAATCAGATGTACCATTCAAGCTTGACAAAAGGGGCTTTTTCCCGTCGTTGTCAGGATTTTCCAATTCATCAAAGGCAGAACGTTCCCGAACGACAATTTTAACATCATCCAGAATCCGGACAATCCGCTTTTCGTACTCCGCAACAAAACCTTTGCCATCGATATCTGCAAACGCGGATCGGAAATTCACCTTTTGCTGCCCGGAAGCCGTTCGATTGATGCGGTCGATTTCTGCATCCGGCGAATGAATCAAGCCATCACTATGGAGACGTTCACTCCAGAATTTGAGTATCCGGTCATGAGACGCATTCAGCGGATACAGTTCCGCTTTGTTCTGGTAAGTAATATCGTTGACAGAAACACCTTTGCGCACCAGGTCAAGTACAGGAGCCTCCGCATGAAGCATCTGTCCGGGCATTGTAAGCTTGTCTGCAAAGATCAGAAATTGCAGCGTCTCATTGTGATAAATCGGCATTTTAATCCCATGAGCCGTCGCGCCTTCAAGGTTCTGAAGGGAATCCGTTTCCTGAGCCGCAGGTAATGCACCACAGAGGATAACCGGGAAAATCAATGACACCAGGAATATCGAAATCAGAAAATTTTTCATACTGAATACCGCTCCATAATTTTATCCCAGCGCCCCTGTTTTTGCAGCAGGAAGTCAATCAATTCGCGCACAGCGCCGTGCCCGCCGGGTAATCTTGTCCGAAGATGAACGACTTCATCCAGATATCCCGGCGCATCGGCGACTGTCGCGGCAAAACCGGCACGGCGAAGAAGCGGAATATCCACCACATCATCTCCGATACAAACACATTCCTTTGCCGTAACGCCGCGATCTGCAAGCAACCGTTCAAAGGCTTCCAACTTGTTTTTTTCGCCTTCATAAAGGAAGTCAAACCCGAGTTCCTCCGCACGACGGCGATTCGCTTCTGCCCGGCGGCCGGAAATTGCCCCGACACTCCACCCTGCCCGCTGCAGAAGTTTGATCCCATGCCCATCGCGGACATGGAAAAATTTAATTTCATCCCCTGTACCGTTATAGCCAACCCGCCCATCCGTCAAAACGCCGTCAATATCCAGAACCAGCGTTCGAAGGTCATTGTAGTTCGGTTCGCAATTCATAAATTGTTTTTACCTCCTTGATGACCGTGGCAGCCATCTCAAAATTCAAGGAATTGGGTCCATCCGAAAGGGCATGGTCTGGATCGGGATGGACTTCCGCAAAGAGGGCATCAATGCCGATTGCCGCAGCTGCGCGGGAAAGCGCCGGAATAAATTCCCGTTGCCCGCCGGAAGCATTCCCGAGCCCCCCGGGCAATTGAACCGAATGAGTCGCATCAAAGACCACCGGGACGCCAAGTTCCCGCATCGTCACCAGTGAACGCATATCCACCACCAGGTTGTGGTATCCAAACGATGTTCCCCGCTCTGTCACCATGACATTTTCGTTGCCGGCCATCCGCACCTTGGCCACTGCTCCTGCCATGTCTTCCGGGGCCATGAACTGCCCCTTTTTGACATTGACAATCCGCCCGGTCTTTCCCGCAGCAATCAAAAGGTCTGTCTGACGGCACAAAAAAGCCGGAATTTGCAGGATATCCGCGACTTCCGCTGCCGGTTCCGCCTCAAAACATTCATGAATATCTGTCACGACCGGCACATGGAACCGTTCTTTAACGGCAGCAAGATATTCCAGCCCTCGAGCCATTCCGGGGCCGCGGGTAGAAGAACCGCTGGAGCGGTTCGCCTTATCAAATGAGGCTTTGAAAACATACTGAATGTCCAGCTCTGCACAAAGCGTACAAAGAAAATCGGCCGTTTTCAGGCAGATATCCAAACTCTCCGCCATACAGGGCCCGCCAAGTAGCGTCAGCTTCGAGCCACCAATTTCTCCTTTCCCGTCAGGAAACGGGATCCTGTGAATGGAATCCATACAAAAAAATCCTGTTAAAGTTTTGCTTCCAGGCGGCGGCGTGCTTCTTCAAGATCTTCCGGAGTATGAACGCCGACACTTT
>CALGPR010000008.1 GCA_937960425.1 uncultured Lentisphaeria bacterium | reverse complement strand
CCTTCCGACTGACGGATCAGACCGGAAAGGGGATGGGAGGGGGGCATGTTCAAATCAGAAAACGCACTCCAGCATTTCCATTTCTCAGTTACTATATCCGAAGAATTTTGAAATGCAAATAGAAAAAATGATTTTTTTTATGAAAAAACTGGATTTTTGTATTCTCCCCTTGCAGAATATTGTTTTTTCGAGTACCTTTCCGCCTTGAATGAAGATTATTTATCGGGAGAAAGTATATCATGACCAGGTCAGTTCCGTTGTTGATTTACCGTACATGGCCGGAGTTAGCAGTCAATCAAAAATTGCAAGCGCAGTTTTGGGAATTGATGCGACAATATTCCGATGTAATTGAGGAGGTATGGCTCTGCACAGCTTTCGGTATTGTATCCCTGGAAGAACATCAAAAGCTGGCCGAAGGCCTGCGGGGGATTGCCGATCGTTTGCGACGGACAGGGATTACTCCATCGTTGCAGGTGGCTTCAACAATTGGGCATGGCGGCCCGCTTGGCAATGATTGTGTTGGGAGCTTTCACCCTTTTGTCGGGAATGATGGGACAGAAGAAAAAGGTTGTGTGTGCCCGGGCGATAGACACTATTACGACTACTTCGAGAAAATGGTCAGACTCTATTGCCAGGCAGTTCGTCCTGAAGGGCTCTGGCTTGACGACGATCTCCGGTTGAATAGTCGTCCTCATGCTGCCTTTGGCTGCTTTTGCCCGAACTGTCTGGCTGCATTTAGTGCTTTGCAGGGCAGGGAATGGAAACGCAAGGATCTGGTTGCAGCTTTGGATGAACGCGGGGTGGAAGTTCAGCTTCGTTCCAGCTGGACAGCATTTCAGGAGGCGAATGTGGCGAAGCTTGTCCTGGCTGCCAGCCGTGGCGCCGGCCACGATGTTCGTATGGGATTCCAGGAGGTTTCCATCGATTGGGGATTATACAATGGGTTTAATCGCCGAAAACTTTACCAATTGGCGATAAATCAGACCGGTACACTTGTTGGAGTGCGTCCGGGACATGGTTATTATGACGATTGGCACCCGCGTGATGTCTGGCGTAAAGCGATCATGTTGATGCGTACAGCCGCCAGTTGTCGTGGTTTGGCCGATTCAATTCCGGGAGAAATTGAGAATTTTCCCCATACGATTCTGGGAAAATCTCCAGAAGGTGTTATCCTGGAAGGTGCGTTGGATCTCGCTGTCGGTTGCAATGGTATCAGCCTCGTGCTCAGCAATCCGCACAATACGGAAGAAGACTTTCATCAGAAACGTTTTCTATACGCTTTACGCAAAGCGAAACCGATGTATCGCATTCTTGCAGAAACGTCTATGGATTCCACCAATGGCGGGTTGCAACTTTATCGCGGGGAAAAACATTTGATTCGATCAATTCCTGCTGCTGCGGAGCCATGGCATTGGGCGAGTTTTCATTGGGGGAAGGAAGTGGATTTTGCTGCAGTGGGTATTCCGGTTGGCGCAGATGACGGAGCGGAGGGAAAGAGTAAAATTTTAACAGGCGAGAATGCTTCCGGATTGAGCTATTGTGAATTTCAGAAAGCACTGCAATGCGGGATTGTCGCATCGGGAGAGGCAATTCAGGTTTTAGCCGCCAAATTTCCTGATTTTCCGTTCGGGGTGTCTGTTGAAAATTCCCAAGAGAACCTGATTGAAGTTTCGCTGGAGGGTAAACAGCATTGGCTTCCCGGGGAAGAAGTTGCGTTGTTGCACTTTGCTCCAGATACACGACATCGTGCCGCCGCTTATGCGATAGGGTATGATTCCGGCCAAAAGCGGGGCATTACGACTGCATTGCTTCAATATCCGGAAGGAAAAATTTTATGCTGCGGGTATCCCTCTTCGGGATTTTCCGTGCAGATGACCGAGTGGAAACGGTCTTTGCTTCTGGATTTGATTGCCGAATTGCCGGGGCATCCTCTGGTACGGTTGATTGAGCCATTGCCACTCTGGCTGGTTCCGATGGAGCGCGGCGGCTGGCTGCACGGCGTTTTTGTGGTAAATGCTTCATTGACCCCAACACCGGAATTTCATTTGCAATTGCCGGATGGAAAGTGGAATTGGATTCCCGGAAGTGGCATTGTCCAAGCAGTACCTGTGGTGCAGGGATGTGTTGAAATTTCAGGACTCAGCCCTTACGGATTTGGTTTGCTTGTTCAAGTTAGCAGCTCCTGAAAAAGCTTTTGGTGAAATAAGCCACAATGTCTGGGAATATCCGGTTAAGCCCGGCAGTCAGAAAAGGACGAAATAGAATCCGACAAGGAGGATTGCGCTTGCAAGAAAAATACACCATTTCCGGACAGTCTCTGTACGGAGTGATAAAACTTTGCGGCGGGCTTTGATTTTTTTTCCGGCAAGTTCCTGAAATCTCCTGGACTGAGCATAATTGGGAAGCTTGCGGGCGGGGAGTTCAATTTCCTGATTTCGTCTCATGATTTGCCTCGTTTAACTCAATGCGGCAAGGTATCCGCAGACGATCAGGATTGCTGCAACCAGAATAACCAGCAATAACGGCAAAAGAAAAGTGAGCCCGAGCATAAAACGCTGGAAAAATGACAGCGAAAGGACTTCCATCAGTGGTGGAACTGTCGGGCCTTTTCGTTGCGATGTTTGCCCTCCAGAAACAAGCTGGCCGGAGCGGCAGTACTGCTCAAAACGGGTACTGGCGCGCAGAAGGCTCAGCTGCATTTGCTCCAGTTCCCGGATTGCTTCATTTTCCGTGAGTGTTTCCGGAGCAAATGCGTCGAATGCGGTTTTTACCGATGCAAGGGTTTCTCCGTAACGCGCCGTTTCCTGCATCCGGTCTTCGAGAATTTCCTGTTCCAGTTCAATTTCTGCCAGAGATTTTTCCAGTTCAATTGCCAGATTTTTCCGATGAGTTTCAATTTCTTTCTGGCGTGTCGGTGCTGGAC
>CALGPR010000007.1 GCA_937960425.1 uncultured Lentisphaeria bacterium | reverse complement strand
CGGACTTTTTTCGGGTCAAGTTCCATTTTGAGAAATTGCTGGTTTACCGCTTCATCCACCATGCGGCAGGCATCCTTTACCATTGCTCGGATGGCAAAAACTGCCTGTTCCAGAGCAATGGATGGCGTATCAAGCAGTCTGGGTTCCAGACGTTGGGTTTTGATTGCAGCTGCATCGCGGACAGGAATCAAAATGTTACAAAGTTTTGCAATCTGGCCGATAAAGGGAGACAACATCAACATGGTAATTACGTTAAAGAGGGTATGAGCCATAGCAATATGACGTTCAATATTTTGTGGAATTACGTCAAAGGCATCGCCCGGAGTCATCATGTTGACGAGATAGAGGAAACAGGGTTTCCCATTCCAGGGGACATAAAAGAGAATAACCATAACAATTGTACCGAAAACATTAAACAAAAAGTGGGCCATTGCTGCTTGTTTTGCCAATCTGTTGGCTGCAAAGGAGGCCAGAAAGGCTGTAATAGTTGTCCCGATGTTGGTTCCGAGCAACAAAGGAATTGCGGTATAAAAATTAATCAGATTTGCGGCGGCAAGAGCAAGAATGATCCCCATTGCTGCTGAGCTGGACTGAATAATGAAAGTCAAAACAGTTCCGATGCCGATAGCTGCCAACACTTTGAAAATCGGCATGAAAGAGCCTGCTGCCGGCTCACAGTTGAAGGACGCGAAAATATCAATAAAGGTCGGGAAAATTCCAAGTGTTTTCAGTTCGGCAGACATTACCTGCATCCCGAAAAAGAGCATCCCGAACCCCATGACAGTTTCACCCCAGCCGCTGATGGTACGCCGTTTGCAGAATATCCCCGTCAGACCGATGAAAATTGCCGGCATTGCCACTCCGTCGAGGTTGAATGAGATGACTTGTGCAGTGATTGTTGTCCCAATGTTAGCCCCGAAGATAATGCCAATCCCCTGAACGAGGTTGAGTAGTCCGGCGTTGATAAAGCCAATAACCATCACAGTTGTCGCGCTTGACGACTGGATGACGGCCGTGACGAGTGCTCCAGCCCCGATAGCCACGACGCGATTGCTGGCAAAAAAATGGAGAATCTGTTTCATTTTTTCGCCGGCAACTTTTTGGAGTCCGTCGCTCATCTGTTTCATCCCGAAGATGAAGAGGGCGAGTCCGCCAAGGACGCTGATGATCACGCTTGCAACGTTGATACCGAGTACTTGAATCGGCAGAGACCGAATAAAGCAGTTTGTCGCTGGATCAGCAACTTCAGCAGATAATTCGTATTTACCGGTGACATCTCCAACAGTAAAATTTGTCTCAGCAATTCCGTTTTCGTCTGTTCTGGTAATGGGGGTGGAAATTTTTTCGGAGGTATTTTTCCCGTTTGGAGTACGCAACAGGTTAAAATAAACCTGGACGTCTTTTGCTGGTGTGCCATCAGGTCGGACAACTTGGAGGCTGAGCGGCTGTTTCAGTTCCAGTCCGCAGCTGCGTTCCTGAAGACCTCCATTAATTTTTACCCCGGAAATAAAGCGGGCTTCCACCCGTTTTTCCGGGTTGGATGCCGGTTCAATCCAGATATATTGATCTCCGATTTTTGAGCCGGCTGTAACGGTGACTTCAGCGGAACCTGTTAGATCGGTTGAAATTTCTGCCGGGTCAATTTTTAAATCAGAACCGGGAGGGACAAGAAAGCGAATTTTTTCATCGCGCAGTGGGACGGATTTTGTTTTTCCGAAAAGTCCGGGGCTGTCGGCAAAAACTCTGATGGCAAGTTTTTGCTCGAAAGGCTCCTGAGGAAATGCCATCTGGCCATTTCCACGAATGATTTTTACCTGTGTGGCTTTTTCGCCGCTGACGGAGTCATCACATCCAGTGGTAAATATCGACAAAAGTGAAATAGTTATCAACAAAAACAGAATTTTGATACCGTTTCGGTGGTGAAATAACTGCAACGCAGCAGGAAAAATGAATTTAGGGAAGAGACAGTGATTCGGTGAGCCATCATTCTTTATCATCGAAAAAACCTGTAAGTTGTGATAATACTATTTGCTGTTGATTAAAACATAATACTATACACCCTTTTCCCCGGAAAGACAATCGGAAAGTCCAGGGAAAGACGTTTTTTCGATTTTTCAGGTGAAGAATTGATTTTTAGTAAAGTCTGTTTAAATTTCACTTTTGAAGTAGAGTAATTGAAAGCGGTAGGGGCTGTATCGGGAAGGCAAAATCACAATGGAGAACCCAGAAAGGATAGATTATGAAAATTATCATTGCTCCGGATTCCTATAAAAATTGTAAATCAGCGTCTGAAGTAGCTGCTGCATTAAGTCGGGGAATTCATTCGGTTTTACCCGATTGTAATGTTGTGGAATTACCCCTTGCCGATGGTGGGGAAGGGACGCTGGCGGCTTTGCATTCTGCCTGCGGTGGCGAAATGTTCTACTTCCCTGTTGTTGATCCTCTGGGGAGAACACATACAGGAAGTGCATTGGTGTTTCACGAAAATGGCAGAAAAATTGCGGTGGTTGAAGCCGCGCAATGTATCGGGATCGAACTGTTAACTGCTCTGGAGTTGAATCCGATGAAAACAAGTAGTGCCGGCCTCGGGATGTTGATTACGGCTGTTATGAAGACGATATCCCCGGCGGTTCTGGTAGTCGGCTTAGGCGGCAGTGCCTCTGTCGATGGCGGAATTGGTATGCTGCAAGCGATGGGGGCTCGGTTGTACGATACGGCAGCTCATGAAATTTCCGGACTGGCAACAGGTGCTGACCTGGTGAAGGTCAACTCCATGAATTTAACAGAAGTTCTACGATTGCTCAATGGGTGTGAAATAAGGATCCTTTCGGACGTAACCAATTTTCTGTGTGGTGAATTTGGCGCAGCAAGAGTTTTTGGCCCGCAGAAAGGCGCTTCGCCGAAGATGGTTAGGGAGTTGGAATCGGCAATGTTCCAGTATCGGCAAGGGCTTGCGCCTGCTGTTGTTGATCAGCAGGGCGACGGAGCTGCCGGAGGATTGGGGTTTGCGCTTCGCGTTTTCTGTGGAGGAAAAATAGTTTCCGGTGCGGAGGCGGTTCTGTATTATCAGAAGTTTGATCAGAAAATAAAAGATGCTGATGTTGTGATTACCGGGGAAGGGTGTTCGGATGGGCAATCGGCATGTGGGAAGCTGTGTTCTGTCGTTGCTCGTCATTGCCGTCGATTGGGTGTTCCGGTAGTTTTAGCTTCAGGCGCACTTACAGAGGGAAGCGAAAGGCTTGAAGATCTTTTTGATGGAGTGTTTTCCATTGCCTCCGGGCCCGGGAAACTGGATGCAGCCATGGCGGCAACGGAGCAGAATCTCCAGGCATTCGGTCGCAATTTTGCACGGATTTTTCGCTTGATCCGGGAGAAAAAATGTTGAATCGCCGCTGAATCGGGCAATGACTTCTGAAAATTTTGATAAAGAAAGATTACTTCCCGATATTGCGTAAGAGAATTGGATGATTGTATAGAAGTAAAATCTTGCTTTTTTAATATCGTTTCTGGTGTCTGCATTTGAAAAAAAGGCTTTGCTTACGGTTTTTTTGAGAAAAAAACGAGCGACAGGTTCCCTTGCGCTTGAAAATAGCCGAAATGTGTTCTACTATAAGCCAGTGAGGGTTATGTTTTGCCGTCTTGCCGACTCGGCGGGGGGACGGATCGATTGTGATAGTTGGAATAGCCGACTGGAGTTTGCAGAATTTTATGGAAAAGAAAACATTGCGCGAAGTACACAGCAGTATTCGCGATTTATACGTTCGTGCGCTTGACAGCCAGAAAAATAACAATGTCAATTATGCTGTTGAATTAATGCTTGAAGTCATAAAGAAGGTGCCCGCACTTGAAGATGCAAGGGTGAAACTTCGAGAATTTGAACGCATGAAAACAAAGAAACTTGGTGTGTTCGGTAAATTGAAGGCTTCGTTTGGCGCTGGAGCTGCTCGTAAAAAAATTGTCGCAACCTTGGAAGAGAATCCTTTGCAGGCGATGGCGCTTTGTGAAATTGAATTGGCGAAGAATCTGAATAATCCCGCGGTTCTGGAGCTGCTTTGCGACGCAGCCTTGAAATGTGATGCTCCACAGATTGCCATGGAAGCACGCGAAATTATTCGCGAATACAACGGCGATGATGAAAAGAATCTCAAGAAACTTCTTGAGCTTTATCGCGAAAATGAAGAGATTTCCAAGACTGCTGATGTGTTGAATTACCTGGCGAAACGTCATCCTGATGATTTGGATCTCCACGTAGAAAGCCGTACTGCAAATGTTCGTCTGAAAACAATTGTTGAAGAAGAAAAACGTGCGGAAGTGAAGAAGAAAAAGAAAACTTGACTATCCAGCTTGAAGAAGGTACGATTCATGATGAGCGGCAGGCGCAGATTCTGATTTCCAAGTATGTTGCGGAATTGCGCCGTGTCGATTCGCTTGATATGCGCCGGAAACTTGCTGAAGCGTATATGGTTTGTAAAGAATACGAAAAAGCCGCGGAACAGTTGGAGTATGTCGCCGAAAAGCTTGGTGCGCTTGACCCGACGTTGGACAAACAGATCGAAAAAGCAAAAGTCTCGCAGATGGACAAGCAGATTGCTGAAATTACTGCCCATGCGGATCAGTATGAAAACAGTGCAGAAGTTTTGGCGCAGCTTCAGGAGCAGAAAGCCAAATACCAAATGGATCGTGCGATGATGCGCGTAAATAAGTTTCCCAATGACG
>CALGPR010000006.1 GCA_937960425.1 uncultured Lentisphaeria bacterium | reverse complement strand
TAATAAAAATAGTATTTGATGGCAAGAAAAAAGAGCAAGGTCCTCTTTCGATGAAAACAGTAGTTCCCATTCTGCAGTTCTCCTGCAGCTCGAATCAATGGCAACGTTGGCGAACCGGCCGGCGGATTCCTTCCATCAGAACGGCGAGAGAAACTTTCAGCATATAGTAAATAGCTTTATGAGGACGGATGGAGGAGGTTCCGCCGCTTCGGGGCGCCATTTTACACGGGACTTCCTTGATCCGGAATCCATTGCGTAGAAAAAGGATGCTTTCTTCGGGTTCCGGATAGTCAAAAGCTGGATAATAACGTGCAGCAAATTCCAGTGCTTGGCGATTGTAGGCACGAAAGCCGGAAGTACTGTCCGTAATCGTTTTGCCTGTGAGGAGTTTGGTTAACCACTGAAAGAGTTTTATTCCCACCCTTCGGAGAAATGTTGATTTAAAGCCACCGTCTTCAGCAACGAGAAAACGGGAGCCCGCCGCCATATCTGCTTCACCGGCTTCCAGAACCCGGGTCAATGAGGCGATTTCCTCCGGCAGGTGTTGCCCGTCGCCGTCGAATTTTACTGCATAGTTTGCCCCGCTGCGGAGCGCATACAATAAGCCGGTTTGTACTGCGGTGCCGATCCCTGAATTGAACGGAAGTTCGATAACCGTAATGCGCGGATCATGCAAGTTCCGTATCAATGAGGCGGAGTTGTCACTGGAGCCGTCATCAATGACAACAGCACGGATGTTCGGTTCACATTCCAACAAATGGTTTATTGTTGCTGCGATACTTTCACTTTCATTATAACAGGGGATAATTGCGATAGTATTCTGCGGGATCATTTGGAGAATCCTTCTTTTTTACGGAAGAAAACAAATTCGTTCGGGTATGGTGTATTGGAGAGCTTTTCAAGGTCAGTGCGTTCTGAGACAAGATGGAATTTTTCGTGATCTGGAGACATAAGCAGCAGATCAAAATCAGAAAATGTGGTAAAATCTTGAACAGGAGGTTGATTGTAGCCTGTGACAGGAAAAGCTTCACTCCAGAAGGCGATTTCTGGCAGTTCCGGTGCAGCAAGACGCAACTTGCCTGCCTGGCCGGCATGTTCAGCATACTTTTGAATGAATGCGGCAACTTCACGAAATGGACGATCTTTGCGGGAGAAAGCCATTTCCAAGCCGTTTGTCAGTTGCGCGGCAAAGAGCAATACGACAACTGTTGCTGCTGTCAGACGTATTGGTTTGCTGCATTTGTTCAGAAAATTAACAACAGGCTCCAAACCGTAAATCGTGAACATCATAAACATGGGAATCATGAAGATATAATACCGGTATGCAGAAACAATATGAAAATAAATTGCGAAGTGAAGCAGTGTTAGAAGAATCAGAACAGTATAGTCCCATTTCCATTTCCGTTTGGCGAGAAGAAGAATTGCCCCAATGATTCCGAAGAAAAGGTATGGTTCGTAGGCTCCGCGAGGAAAATTGCTTACTATTTTTGCCAGACATTCAACGATGGTCATCGCAGCAGCTGGAGTTGTTTCCGGGGCAATTGCCGGATTGAATGCTTCAATGATACGCATATCGGTAACATAATAACCGGTGAGGTGATAATTGAGCAGGCAGAAAGGCATTGTTGCCAGTAAAAAAAAGAAAGAAGTAACTGCAAAATGTTTAATACGGCTGCTGACAGACGCCGGCTCAATGGACGGTTTGAGAATCAATGCCAGAACCGGCACTCCGAAAAGAGCGCATAGCGCTACTGGAAGTCCTTCTCCGCGGGATACAGCCAGTCCGCCAAGCCCGATCCCGAGGAATAGTGCATTGCGCCACGAAGGCTTTTCGACAGAACGAAAAAAGTACAACAAAGCGACAATTAAAAAAAACACTCGCCCGGAATCAATAATTCCTGTACAGGAAAACCGGATTATTTTCGGCGCGGTTGCGTAGAGAAGGCAGCCCCATGCACTCTGGATTGGAGTCAGATAGCGTTCCAGATAAGATTTCAATGGAAAAAGTGTCGCGACGTAAAAGCAGCAGGAAACCAGTACGCAAGAGGTAAATGCCTCTATCCCCAGTGCGCACAATCCTCCGGCGATCAGAACATTCAGCATGGGAATCCGGGTGGATAAGCCTTCCGTGAAATTCCCTTGTCCCAGTTCACGTGTGCAGTATACATAAGCATTTGCCGCGTCACGGAAAATGTCGTAAAGAAACAAGAGATAACAGAGTGATGCGCCAATGGCAACAAAAATTGCCAGAGAAAAAACATACTCCGGATTCGTAAAAAAATGGCGAAAAAAATTCAATAGAGTATTACGTTTTGTACCAGAGGGAATTTTCGCTTGCATTTATTTAATCAACTCCTGAAATCAGTTCCGGTGCAGCACCATACAAAGCTGCTTCCCGGAAGAGAAGCGGAAAGAGTTGTCGGCTTCGACCGGGTATTGCATATTGCAATACAATACTTTGTATTCGGTAAAAATCAAGTAAAATAGAAATTACTCTCATCGATCTGCTTAACAGCGTCATCCAAAGAAAGAGCTTTTGAGGTAACTGCCATCGGAGCAGGAATCATGAGCATATCTGCACCATCGCAGACATCCTCTTCAAAAATAGGCTCGCTGTCCCGGAATGCGTTCATCCGGCGCAAACGCCCAGACCGACTATCCGTATGTTCGTCTACATAGTTGTCATCAATATACTCGGCAATTTCCGAAAAGAGCTTGCCACTGATCTGATAGGCTTTTCTATCAAATATAACGATATAGACTGTCATGTCATTCTCAAGCAGGAACTCGCTGATGGTGTCAATGGCAATGCGTAACGCCTGAGCCTTCGGCTAGCCATGGATGCCGGAAGAAATAAGTGGGAAAGCAACGGATTCACAGCCGATTTCCTTTGCCAAAGAAAGAGATGTCCGATAGCAGGAGATGAGGTTTTCCCGTTCTCCATGCTTGCCGCCAAGCCAACGGGGACCGACAGCGTGGATCACATATTTGCAAGGCAGCTTTCCGGCTCCAGTGATTTTTGCACTTCCGGTTTCGCAGCCGCCGAGCGTTTCACATTCAGCCAGCAGAGCCGGTCCTGCAGCACGATGGATGCAACCATCAACACCGCCACCGCCCAAAAGCGATGAATTGGCAGCATTGACGATTGCGTCCACCTTCATTTTTGTGATGTCATTTCTGACGATTTGCAACGGCATAAGAACACCTGCCCTTCTGTTCTACAAACTGAAAGTTGTTTATTAAACCTTTTTAACCTTAACCAACAACATCATAGGTCTACGCAT
>CALGPR010000005.1 GCA_937960425.1 uncultured Lentisphaeria bacterium | reverse complement strand
CGCAGGCACTGGGATGGCTCATGGAGCACTATCCGGAAACGGATGCGGTATTATGTGCCAATGACGTTCTGGCGATTGGATTGGTAAAAGCAGCAGAGCTCGGGGGCATTGAAATTCCGGGAAAAATTGCAGTTATTGGTTTTGATGACCTGCGTTTTTCGCGTCATTTCACTCCATCGCTGTCAAGTGTATCCCTGAATCTTGTTAAAATTGGAACCACGGCTGTCGCGATGATGGAACGGTTGTTATCGGGGAATGGGGAGCCATTATCCAACGAAATTATTGAATGCGATTTGGTATTGCGGGAGTCATCGTGATACATTAATTAATGGAATATTCATCGGATAAAGAAAAAATAATAAAGTAAGGATTTCTGTAAAAAAAATGAAACCAACGCTTCTTGTTCTTGCCGCCGGTATGGGCAGCCGCTACGGCGGCTTGAAACAGCTTGATCCGGTCGGTCCGAATGGCGAACCGATTATGGATTATTCGATTTTTGACGCAATCCGTGCTGGTTTTGGCAAGATTGTCTTTGTGATCCGCCGCGACATTGAAGAAGAATTCAAAAAAGTCATCGGGACACGCTACGCCGGACATGTCGAAGTAGAATACGCCTTCCAGAGGTTGGATGACCTTCCCGACGATTATACAGTTCCGCCGGAGCGGACCAAGCCGTGGGGAACCGGACAGGCGGTTTATGCGGCACGAAACGTAATCCATACGCCATTTGCCGTCATCAATGCCGATGATTTTTATGGAGCGGATGCCTATAAAAAAATGGCTGCTTACCTTTCTCAAGCACAGGATCGGGAAGGTAAAGGAGATTTTGCAATGTGTGCATTTATCCTTGCCAATACACTCAGCGAAAACGGTTCGGTATCACGCGGGATTTGTGAAAAAGATGCGAATGGCAATCTTATCAAAGTGGTCGAACACACAAAAATTCTGCGCGAAGGCAATGCAATCCACAGTTATCTCGAAGACGGCAGTATTGTGACTTTCACGGGAGAAGAACTTGTCTCGATGAATATGTGGGGCTTCACGCCATCACTCTTTCCACGACTGGAAAAACTTTTCTGTGAATTTCTGGCAGCTCGCGGCAAAGAATTGAAGAGTGAGTTTTATATTCCCTTTGTTGCTGACTCAATGATTCACTCCGGAGAGGCGACGGTTAAAGTATTGACGTCGACAAGTTCGTGGTTCGGCATCACCTACCGGGAAGACAAGCCGCAAGTCGTGGCGAGCATCCGGAATCTGGTAGACTCCGGGGCATACCCGGAAACGCTCTTCAACTGACATAAGCCACTATACGAGAAGGAACACAGCAACATGAGCTACGATATTGCGCACCTCAGCAGCCAGTTTGATATTTACGGTGATTACGTCAATGCCGTACCGTTTGGTACCGGCCACATTAACGACACCTTTCAGGTTGCCTTTGATCAATGCGGGACGCTGATCCATTATACCTTTCAGCGCATCAATCACAACGTTTTTAAAGACCCGGTCTCTCTGATGGAGAACGTGGACAGAGTAACCAACCACATTTCGAAAAAAATCCGGCAGCAAAAGCAACAGGCGAGTCGCCATGCGCTGCGTCTGGTACGGGCATTTGACGGGAAGCCGTATGTGCTGGATCAGGACGGTAACTATTGGCGGGCATACCTGTTCATTGAAAAGGTTCGTACTTACGACGTGCTGGAAACCGCGAACCAGGCTTACCAGGCGGCGAAAGCGTTTGCGGAATTTCAACATGATCTGGTTGATCTTCCCGGCGGGCGCTTGAATGAAACGATCCCGGATTTTCACAACACGCCGAAGCGGATTGCCAACCTTGAAGCGGCGATTGCCGCTGACAAAAAAGGCCGCGTCAAAGAAGTACAAAGGGAAATTGACTTTATCCTCAGCCGCAAAGCCGATGCCAGCAAATTGCTGGAACTGAATGCTACAGGAGAGATCCCGGAACGCATCACCCACAACGATACGAAACTCAACAATGTTCTGATTGACGACGCCACAGGCGAAGGAGTCTGTGTCATTGACCTGGACACGGTCATGCCGGGATTGGTTCACTACGACTTTGGAGACATGGTGCGCACGGGAACCAGCCCGGCGATGGAAGACGAAAAAGATTTATCCAAAGTTTCCATGCGATTTGAAATGTTTGAAGCCCTGCTGCGTGGTTATCTTTCCCGTGCCGGTAAATTTCTGACGCCGACGGAACGGGCGATGCTGCCATTCAGTGGCAAACTGATTACCCTGGAAATCGGCACACGGTTTCTAACCGACTATCTTGAAGGTGATGTATACTTCAAGATCCACCGGGAAGAACAAAATCTTGACCGCTGCCGCACCCAGTTGAAACTTGTTGAATCCATTGAAGACCAGATGGACAAAATGCAGCAGCTGCTTGAATCCATCAACGAATAATCGGGAGAACAGTATCATGCGCGTACTTATTACCGGTGGGGCTGGGTTTATCGGCAGCCATCTTGCGGAATACTTTCAGGGGAAAGCCGAAGTGCGGATTCTGGACAACCTGCGCAGCGGCTACCGGAGCAACCTGGATGGCTTTGACGTTGATTTTGTGGAAGGCGACATTCGCGACAGGGAAAAAGTGCGTCAGGCGATGAAAGACGTTGACTATGTCTTTCACCTGGCGGCGATGATCAGCGTCCCGGAATCCATGTTCAAGCCGCTGGAATGTGTTGACATCAACGTCAACGGGCTGCTGGTTGTATTGGAA
>CALGPR010000004.1 GCA_937960425.1 uncultured Lentisphaeria bacterium | reverse complement strand
TGCTTCTGTCGTATTGGAAAATACAAAACGCAATTCCGGCAACAATGCAGTTTGAATCACATCTTCCCACTGCGTTGCCGGATTAAGGCATCCATCAACACAATCGATCTTTTCAATGCTCTCAATGACTTTTCCATTTTCCACACCACGCAAAATCACATGGTAAACACCATCTTGAGCATTGATCACGTCGGCCATTCCCTGCGGCAGCGGCTGAACAATACGAACGGCTCCATTGAACACGCCCTGACGGTTCATCCGCTCAATCATCCAATCCACAAAAGCACGAAGAAAGTTCCCTTCTCCGAACTGCATAACCTTTATTGGCAAAGTCTGTTTGCCCTGACGGTGAAGTCGCTCCATTGTTTCTCTTCTCCATGATCTTTTTTCAGATTAAATCCAATCAGAGTTTTTTCTTGCGAATATAATACCATGCAATAAAAAAGCAACAGAGGATAATAAAATCTCAGAAAAACAAATTTCTTCATTTTTCTTTTCTGACTCTTTACAAAAACCTTGATTTGCTGTATTCTTCCTGAGAAAAAAGAAAAAGTGAAAAAATTACCTGAATACAAAATTTCTGATTCAGAAGGGAAAATCACTATGTCAAAAACGATAACAGCCGGCTGGTCAAATTTCATTGCCGGACTTCTGGTTGGCGTTCTTCTTGCCAGTGGAGGATTCGCATGGTTAAGGCAATACCATCCGGATGGCAGCAATAGCACAACAACTATCCTTAAACTCGGGCACGGATTGCCGACAGACCATCCGGTTCACGACGCTATGCAGTTTATGGCAGATCGAGTCAAACAATTGTCAGGTGACCAACTGGAAATCAGTATTTATCCGGCAGGCATGATCGGTTCCGAAGCTGAATGTTTGAAGCAGGTTCAAAACGGCCAGCTGGATATGAGCAAAACTTCTACCGCAGTTCTCGAATCCAGTGTTCCGGAAATGGCAGCATTAAGCGCGCCTTACGTTTTTCGGGATGCCGACCATTTTTGGAAAACTCTGAATGGACATGTCGGTCGAGAACTCGCGGAAAAACCCAAAGGAATGCGCGGAATTGCTTACTTTGATTCGGGAGAACGGAGTTTTTATACGACAAAAAAACCAATTTATAAACCAGATGACCTCAAAGGCTTGAAAATTCGAACCCAGCAAAGCCGCTCAGCGATGGACATGGTCAGTGATCTGGGCGGAGCACCGACCCCTATTCCATGGGGAGAACTTTACACGGCATTGTCTCAGGGGACAGTTGATGGGGCTGAAAATAATTTGCCGAGCTTTGACACGGGTCGCCATATGGAAGTCTGCAAATACTTCAGCGAAACTGGACATGTCCGCGTTCCCGATATGTTGGTCATCAGCAATGCGACCTGGGAAAAACTAACGCCCCAGCAGCGAGCCTGGCTCGAAGAAGCAGCTGCAGAGGCTACGGAATATCAGAAAAAACTCTGGGCAGAAGCCGAAGAACTTTCCCGCCGGAAAGCGGAAGATGCCGGAGTACAATTTATCACGGTCAACCGCGATGATTTCGCTGCAAAACTCATTCCTACGTGGGAAAATTATGAACCTGAAGTGAAAAAATATATTCATGAAATCGAAGAAGTGAAATAAAATGGATACCTTTTTACGAGTCAAGCGGCTTTCGCTAAAACTTCTCCACTGTCTTCTGGTCACAACAGTAGCAGTTCTGGTACTGGACGTCCTGCTGGGCGTTGCGTCACGTTATTTATGGGGAGAACAGGTAAAATGGACGGAAGAACTGGCAACATTGCTGCTGATCTGGGTCAGTTTTCTCGGAATAGCCGCAGCATTTGAACGCCGAGCCCATCTCGGAATTGAAATGCTGACCGACAAATTATCCTGCCATGCCCGGCAGAAGTTAATTGTAATTGCCCACTGCCTTACATTACTTTTTATCCTCGTCGTTTTTATAGGTGGTGGTATTATTTTGACACGGCAGGCCGTCATCAACTGGAATTTATTGCCAGCTTTGCAAATTTCAGATATGGTGATGTATTTGCCGTTGCCAGTATCGGGAATTTTTATTCTCATTTATGAACTCGGAAACTTGCTCGATGATCTGCATCAAAGAGAGGAGAATGAAAATGGCTGAAGTTGCAATCATTCTGGTAATCGTCTTTCTCTGCTTACTGTTGATGAATCTTCCGATTGCGGTTGCGATCGGCATCGCCACACTGACGGCAATTTTCGCAAACAGCAGTGCTGCAGCACCAGCAACCATTGTTGCGGATCGTATGATCGGCGGAGTCGGTTCTTTCGCATTGTTGGCTATTCCTTTTTTCGTTCTTTCAGGAATTTTGATGGGCCGTGGAGGCATGGCGCGACGATTGATTGATTTTGCCGGATCGCTTGTCGGCCGTTTTCCCGGCGGACTTGCCTATGTCAATACTTTGACATGTATGTTATTCGGTTCTATTTCAGGGTCAGCTACAGCTGCAGTATCAAGTGTTGGCGGATTTATGATTCCAGAAATGAACCGCAAGGGATATAATCGAGAGTTCAATGTCGCGGTTACCACAACAGCGGCAACAACGGGACTGATTATCCCGCCATCGAATATTATGATTGTTTACGCTGTTGCGTGCGGGTCGGTTTCCATTGCCGCAATTTTTATTGCCGGAGTAATTCCAGGAATCCTGCTGGGATTGTGCATTATGGCAGTTTGCATCGTTTATGCATGGAAAAACCATTATAAAGGGGAAGAACGTTCCAGCTT
>CALGPR010000003.1 GCA_937960425.1 uncultured Lentisphaeria bacterium | reverse complement strand
TTTCAACGTCATATTGGGAAAGAGAGCGAAAGCGGTATCCGGCGCATTAACGCGGAATAAATTCAGAAGGGCAAAATCAATCGTCAAGCGTGCAGTACGTACGCGCTGTAAAAGAGTGTCGTTCTCCGCTACAGCATTTTCAGCCTTATCCATAATTTCCCGTGCTGTGACAATCGTCTGAGGAGATAACCAGGGGGCGTCTCCAGTACCACAACGCAACGGAGTTCCCGCTGCATGAAATTCCTTCAAAATCAAGTCCCAATACTCTTTGATGAAAGGTGCAGCATTTCCGTAATATCCGTCCAGGAATTCCTGAAACAGGACATTTTCATCCAAATCAGGGTTCCATAACAATTTGGAGACGATATATCCGCGAAGCGCAATATAATCACCGGCATATCCAGTTCCGACATCGCCCTGGTTAAAGACTGACACGGCATGATTTTCCCGGAAAAAACGAATATCATCTGCCAGAGATTCAATGTTGGGATGCGGCAGCATATAATTGGGGAAATTGGTAAGATAATTCCAAACGGCAAGTTGCCCGGCAATCGCACTCCATTGGCGAAATTCTTCAGCCATATCGGCATTACGTTCCGAACGCAACGGATAGCCGAAGTCACACTCAATAGAACAAAGGCGAATACACACGTTATCGACAGGCCGTACAGTTTCAGGCAATTGCCGGGTATATTGATACGCAAGCGTCATCACAGTAAGATCGGGATAGGTTTTCCCCACCTCTGTGGCAACTTCATTGACAAAATCAAGCAGCAAGTCAGTCTGATTGCCATGCTCTCTGACAAAGGCTTCACACTCTGGACATTGGCAAAACAGGTAATTATCATTCTGACTGATATCGAGGACTCTCTGTCCGGGATTTTCCTGCAAAGCATTGAAAACATTTCTGATATATTCAGCGCGCATCTCCCGATTGGTCAAACAGGGCTGTCCAATTTGGCGTTTTCCTTCACGCATACAGTACCATTCTGGATGATCCTGAAAATATTTTTCAGGAGGTAAATACAAATTCCCAGTGTGGCACCAGCCAAAAAGATCCAAATGACCTCCCCATTCTTCAGGAATTTCTTCCCAGTGTCCATTCACTTTGCGACGGACAGAAAATAGCGGATCATCAAGGAAGGGTTTATAAAACGTTTCGCGATTGAAAAAAGGCGGGGTATAGACTTCCTGAATTGTCGGGATTTGAATTCGTGTCTGCTCAGGAATATCGGTTTCTGTGGAAGTCCAGAAACGAACACCTAACCAGTCTTCCAGAAAAGAATAAACGGCATATAGCGTTCCCCGTGGAGCATCACCGGAAAGCACAAGATCATTGCCACACTCATAAATAACAGTCGTATCATCTTTCAGAGCATCAAGATCGACGGCATTGCCAAGGAGTTGCCGGGCTCGTTCCCCACGGCCGACAACGATGGCATGTTTTCCTTCGGGCAACGAAGAAACGATGGGCAGTTCCACACCGGAAATCGCCTGCAAAAAAGTTTGCAATTCCCTGGCGGCATTCTGTTCCGGAGCCGATGCCCGGGGATCGATTTCAATGACAAAATCCGATGACCCATTGTCTGCAATCACGAGATCAGCATAAACGGGCAAAGTAAGAATTCCAGTTACAACGGTAATGCCCCAAGCAAAAAAAAGTTTTCTAATATTCATAGAGTCTCTCTCCTGTTTCGACGTCACAAATGTTCTCTGTATAATACGGCATACATCGGATATTTTCAAGACGGTATTTTGTTTTATTTGCCGCAGAAAAAATTGCAATGACGGGCTATTCAGAGTGGCATCGTAAAAGTCGCTCTCTGCATCTGATCATATCTCCCAAGGACTGACATCTCGACCCATTTCGGTGATCGTGCCAATAAACTCAAGAAGCAATCGTTCGATATGAAATTTTCGATGAAAGACAATACTCTGCGAATACCATTCAATGGCAAACGTATTGTTAAATATTTTTTTACAGAGAGACGATATCTCTGAAACGTTCAAAGTATTCAGTCAATTTTGCCAATACCGTTTCACGCTTGCTCGCGCGGGTTCCCGGCGAGGTGAAACGGGAAACTGGAGGCAGAACTTTCGCCAAGGCTGTCCCATTGACCTGAAGAAATCCGTCGCGGAAAGCATTCTGCATGAACTCACGAGTTTCCTTCTCGTTCAGGGCCTCCCCGCATATAATACGCTTAAGCTCCTCTTCTCTCCGCATGGCCACGAAAGCAGCCCACGCCTCATCAACGTCACGTTTCGGATTCAAGGAGTTGAGAAAGGCTTCAATCAGCTCCTTCTTATTGCGCAGCGCCAAGCTCGAATCAACGGCTTTCGCAATGGAAATCGCTATTTCCTTGTCCTCCATCCGACTGTCTTGATATTTCTGGATCAACATCAAAATATAATCGATATTGATTTCACTCTGTTTCATCAGCTCCATCTCAAAGACAATATCATCATTGATAGAGTCTTTTGCGGCCTTCTTGTTTTCTCTGAACTCGTGATACAGGTTAAGGTAAACACTCTGATAATCCTGTTGCTCCCGCTCAGAAAGTATCTCCATGCCAGCAAACTGGTCAAATACAGAAAGGATATTCCGTACCTTGAGAATCGTACCATAGAGGCAAATGAATTTTTTCTTGTCCTCCTCCCCAACAATCGGAATGGCGAGAGGGTAATTCTCCAGAAGCTCTGTGACCAGTTCACAATATCCGGGTACATATTTTCCTGCGTTATCCGTATAACCATTATAGTAATCCTCGCAGGTTTTAAGCATGACGATGCCGCGCGCCTCAGAATTACCGAAAAGAGCAATGCTTTTATTGGTCTCCTCCTCAAGGTCGCGAAAGCAAACGATATTGCCGAAAGTTTTAATCGAATTCAAAATACGGTTCGTCCGGGAGTAAGCTTGAAGCAGGCCGTGATAACGAAGATTTTTGTCTACCCAGAGTGTATTGAGTGTAGTGGCGTCGAATCCGGTCAGAAACATATTGACGACAATCAGGAGATCGATTTCACGGTTTTTCACCCGCATGGAAACGTCCCTGTAGTAGTTCTGGAACTTCTCGGCGCTGGTATCGTAACTGGTCTGGAACATCGCGTTGTAATCCTTGATAGCCACATCAAGGAAATCACGCGAAGAGGTATCGAGCTGGCTGGTGTCCTCGGAATTCTCCTCTTCCAGAAACCCATCCGCCTCCGGCTCGTTGACGTTAAAGCTGTAAATCAGCGCCACGTTCAACCGCAAAGATGGGTCAGCGTCCATCTGCCGCTTGAATTCGCTGTAGTAGAGTTTCGCCGCCTCTATAGAGGCCACGGCAAAGATTGAATTGAAACCGGTCATTCGGATTTTCTGTCTGACCTCTTCCACCTTGTCGCGATTGCGTGTGGAAGCAACGGCGGAAACATTCGTGAGCTGGTTGAAATCAAACGACCGGTCGTTACGTCGGGTCTTCTGGTTGAAATGCTCCAGAATATACTTGGTGATGTTGCGGATCCGATCTGGATCGAGCAGCGCTTTTTCGCGGTCGATGTCAATAACCTTTTCATCTTTGATGTTCTCTTTTTCGCGCATGGTACTGATATATTCGACGCGAAAGGGAAGAACATTCTTATCGCTGATGGCGTTGACGATCGTGTAATCGTGCAGCCGTTTGCCAAAGGCTTGTTCGGTGGTTTTGATTCCGCCAACTCCGGCGTTTTGCGCAAGAATCGGCGTGCCGGTAAACCCGAAAATATGATATGTCTTGAAAGTACTTGTAATTGCCTTGTGCATATCTCCGAACTGCGAGCGATGGCACTCGTCAAAGATGATGACAAAATGTTGCGAATAGACATCGTGACTTTTGTGCTTCTTAATGAAAATTGAGAGCTTTTGAATGGTAGTGACGATAATACGGGCATTCGGATCCTCGAGCTGCCGTTTCAAGACAGCAGTACTGGTGTTGCTGTTAGCAGCGCCTTTTTCGAAGCGGTCGTATTCTTTCATAGTCTGGTAGTCAAGGTCTTTGCGGTCAACCACAAAGAGTACCTTGTCAATAAAAGGGAGGCGGGAAGCGAGCTGAGCGGTTTTGAACGAAGTAAGCGTCTTGCCGCTGCCGGTAGTATGCCAGATATACCCGCCGGCTTCGAGCGTGCCGTACGTCCGGTAATTGTGGGAAAGTCTAATGCGATCCAGAATCCGTTCGGTCGCGACGATCTGATAGGGGCGCATGACCAGAAGTTGCTTTTCGGAGGTAAATACGCAGTATTTCGTCAAAATTGAAAGCAACGAATGTTTCGCAAAGAAGGTTCTGGTAAAATCCATGAGGTCATAGATCGGGCGATTTCGAGAGTCTGCCCACCACGAGGTAAATTCGAAGCTGTTGCCAGAACGTTTGCCTTTCAGTATAGTTTTGCCGTTTCCCTCCCGGACATGGTTGTCCCGGGTGGTATTGCTGTAATATTTCGTGTATGTTCCGTTGGAGATGACGAAGATTTGAACATACTCGAAGAGTCCGCTGCCGGCCCAGAAGGATTCCCGGGCGTACCGGTTGATCTGGTTGAAGGCTTCGCGGAGGTCGACGCCACGCCGCTTGAGTTCAATGTGAACGAGCGGAATGCCATTCACGAGAATGGTAACATCGTAGCGGTTCTCGCGCACACCACCCTCCGGGGTGTACTGGTTGATGACTTGAAGTTTGTTGTTATGGATATCCTCCTTGTCCAGGAGGTAGATGTTTTTGACGGATCCATCGGTGCGGGTAAGAAGCTGAACGTAATCGTCCTGAATAACAGCGGCTTTCTCACGGATACCACAGTTGGGGTTGGCGATGGACTTTTCCCGGAAATGTTCCCACTCGGAGTCGGAGAAGGAAAAATGATTCAGAGTTTCGAGCTGCCTGCGCAGATTGGCTGTAAGTTCAGCTTCGGTGGTAATGGGGAGATACTCATAAGCTTGAGATTGCAGGAGTTCAATAAACGCCTTTTCGAGTTCCGCCTCGGACTGATAAGCAGAGGAGCGCGGCGTATCGGGAGTCTGATATTCGGTGACGACGGTACTTTCTGGATTCTCGGAAACGACTTCATACCGGCACATTGTCATGCCTCCCTTGCAAACGGTTTAAAAGTCAACAGCCGGTCGCGGTAATACTCATATTGTTTGCGGCGCATTTCAAGTTCCGCCGGCAATCCAGAGGAGATATCATTGACCAGCGCATCGAATTTGTCCAGAATCGCTACAATCCGCTCCTGCTCCACCAGCGGGAGAAGTGGAATGGATATCTTTTTTAGTTGATCAATCGTAATGCCCTTAACAGTTGTTCCACTACCTTCTATTTGCAATGTTTTGGAAAAATAAACTACAAATTTTTTATTAAGAAAATCTTTAAAAAATAGCCCTCTTAGATCTTGATTGATAGCTATATCAGATCCACTAATCACCATTTTTCCTGGCGTAATTCGCGTTGCAACAATAATTTCATTACAAGGAATGACGTTACTCGTACTATGATTTAAACCTTCTTTCGTAATAAAGTCTTCCGTTTGGGACAAGATCAAATTACACTTTACAATATCTTTGACAGAAGCCCAGGGGATATTTCCATTCCAATAATGTTTTTGGCATTTTGAGGGCGTCCCTCCACCAACATGGTCCTTTATGCAATCTCCCAGCGGCTTCCATTCGACTTCGTCGCCGAAAGTCAGGAGCTGGTCGCGATAATACTCATATTGTTTGCGGCGAGTCTCCAGCTCTGCCTCCAGCTCTGACTCCAGCTCTGCCTCCAGCTCAGTGAATTTGTCCAGAATCCGGACGATCTCCTCCTGCACCGGCAGCGGGGGAACGGGGATAATCAATTTATTTAGTATCCCTTGAGTAAGACTTGGTACTCCACCTGCTTTGTTGAGTCGTTCAATATGCTGATGTCCAATACAATAATAAACATACTTAGGTATAACTATTTCATAATTAATATCAGTATAAAAAATTGTATCTACGTTCCAGAATGGTTCATCAACATAATACAATTTGTTTAAAGACCCCTTTCGAGGAATTAAAACCGAAGGTTTATCATATATCGCTGTATCAATGTATGCTATAATTCCACCGGATCCATATACTGGAACATTTCCCGAACCTAAATGCTTATAGTCTCGTCCATTTTTTATTGTTAACACTTCATTAAGACTCATATACGTCACACCGTCGGGGCAGTATTGCTGGATGAGTTCGTCGATTCTGCTCATGCTACGCGTTCCTTTGCAGGCGGGCTATTGTGATAATGGCTATATGCCATATGATCCGGCGTTCCCGCTTTCGTCGCGAATACAACTGAATTCGGCAGGATTAAAGGATGGGGTTGTGATGATTTTCTAATCCCCTCGAATTCGATGGGGTTCAAATCCTGGGCATTAACATTTATTCCGCCATCTTCGAAGTGATATAAAATTAAATTACGGTTCATTTTCTACCCCCATCGTCTGTAACCACTTCCGGTACGTTGTGATCGACATCGCAAGGAATTGATGAAAGAATGCGGAATAATGCTTTATTGATAAAATACTGGTTGCGCCCTGAAACCATTTTTTCCAAGATCCCGGCATCGCGTAACTTATTTAGATAAGAAGTTGCGGTATTTCGACTGATGCCCAACTGCGTTTGAAGATGTTGAATTCTGGTATACGGGAATAAAAACAACGTCTCAACTAAATCGCGGCTGTAAAAAGAAAATTCATCTTTTATCTGTTGTTTGGTCGCCAACATTGCCGCATCAATTTGCTGTATGGTACGAGCTGTCATTTTCGATGTTGCCACGACAGCATCAAGCATGAAGAGGATAAAATTTTCCCAATCGTTCGATTCTCTAACGCCTTGCAAAAGCCTGTAATAATCGCCTTTGTGACTGATGATATAGCGGCTTAAATAGAGAATGGGAGTATCCAAAAGATCTTTTAAAACCAGATAAAGGACATTGATGATTCGCCCGGTTCTTCCGTTGCCGTCATAAAATGGATGTATGCTTTCAAATTGATAATGCAATACGGCCATTTTGATTAATGGGTCAATATCCGGCCAATTGTCATCATCATTGATAATCTGTTCTAAATTGCTCATCAACTTTATAATGGCATCATATTCCTGGGGGGGAGTATAAACAATTTCTCCAGTAGCGGCATTCTTTAAGGTTGTGCCTGACTGTTTGCGAAGCCCTGCATCATTTTTTTCCAGAATCTTTTGGATGGCACATATATTATTGACCGTGAGCAACTCCCCATCACGAATCAGCCGAAAGCCCTCATAGAGCGCCTCCGCATAATTCACAACTTCCTTTGCCTGCGGAGAAACGATGTCACGCTCGAACAGTCCGACGCGATACAATTCATCATTCGTCGTAATGATATTTTCAATTTCAGAACTGTCTTTCGCCTCTTGAAGACATAAAGCATTGATCAAAACATATTGATTGGGAATCGTCCGGGCATACCCTTTTAATACCGCAAGTTCCCGGTTTGCGTCGTTGACGCGCTTTAGAATTCGCTTCGTCTCCAAATCTGTTGCCGGAGGAAGATATGCAAGCATTTCTTTACTCATGCGATGTTCCCCTGTGATATTGCTTCAAGATTGGACGTTTTTAAACAAACGGAAGATGTATTGCTCAAAAATACGTGTTTTTTAAGCAATACAGGGCGATTATGCTCCGTTAATCCATTTCTTTGAGCAACGGTCCAAAGAATGTTCTGGGAAATTTGCGCAACGTACTTCATCGTTTCTCCTCCAAATCCGCAACGATCGCGTCGATGGCGGTGCGCAGTTCGTTCTGGCGGGCGACGATTCCGGCGATCTGCCGGTTCAGCTCGTGAATGTCGATCTCTTCCCGATCGTCTTTCTGCTCGACATAGCTTGCAACTGAGATATTGGCATCGTTCGCAATCAGATCCGCATTCTTCACAAGACGCGTGAAGTGCTCCACCTCCTCCCGTTTGACGAACGCGTCGAAAATCTTTTCCCGGTTCGCCTCGGAAAGCTTGTTCTTGTTCCCCTCCCGCACGAACTCCGCCGAGGCGTCGATGAAGAGCACGCTGTTGTCATGCTTGCTCTTTTTCAGGACGATGATGCAGGTCGCAATTGTCGTTCCGAAAAAGAGATCCGGCGGCAGCTGGATCACCGTGTCAATATAATTGTTTTCCAATAAATATTTGCGAATCTTCGCCTCTGCACCGCCTCGGTAGAGCACTCCGGGAAATTCGACGATTGCCGCCGTCCCTGAGGTCGAAAGCCACGAGAGCATGTGCATCGTAAACGCCAGATCCGCTTTCGATTTCGGCGCCAGCACCCCCGCCGGCGAAAAGCGCGGATCGTTGATGAGCAGCGGATTCGAATCCCCCGCCCAGCGGATCGAATACGGAGGATTCGAGACAATCGCATCAAAAGGCTCATCATCCCAGTGTTTCGGGTCAGTCAAGGTATCCCCGTGGGCTATATCAAATCGTTCATAGTTGATATTGTGCAGAAACATGTTGATCCGGCAGAGGTTGTAAGTCGTAAGGTTGATTTCCTGGCCAAAGAATCCCTGCCGTACATTCTGCTCCCCCAGCACCTTCGCAAATTTCAGCAGCAGTGACCCGGACCCACATGCCGGATCGTATACCTTGTTCACCTCTTTTTTCCCTGCAACGGCAATTCGAGCCAACAGTTCGGAAACCTCCTGCGGGGTAAAAAATTCTCCCCCCGACTTCCCCGCCGCGCTCGCATACATCGACATCAAAAACTCGTAAGCGTCTCCGAAGGCATCGATTGTATTGTCGGTAAACGTCCCGAGCCGAAGATCGCCGATCGCATTCAGAATCTTCACCAGGAGTTCGTTGCGCTTTGCCACCGTGGGGCCGAGCTTGTTGCTGTTCACGTCGATGTCGTCAAAGAGGCCGCGCAAATCGTCTTCGCTTGCCGTCCCGTTTGCAGAATTTTCAATGTTGTGAAATACACGCCCAAGCGTTTCATTCAAATCGGGATCTTCCGCCGCCCTTCTCCGAACATTGACAAAAAGCTCAGAAGGAAGAATGTAAAATCCCTTCTCCCGCACAGTATCCTCGCGCCCGAATTCCGCCATCTCATCAGAAATCCCGGCATAATCAAAACCCGTATTTCCTGCATCATGTTCCGCCTGATTCAGATAAGCGGTCAGATTCTCCGAGATAAACCGGTAGAAGAGCATTCCCAGCACGTATGCCTTGAAATCCCACCCGTCCACACTGCCGCGCAGATCATTCGCAATCTGCCAGATCGTCCGGTGAAGTTCGTTGCGTTCCTGTTCCTTTGTCATAAATTTCCCGTATTCTGCCTGATTTCCTGATTGTGGAATTTACTTTGAGTTCTTCTGACGGAGGCATTCATCAAGCGTTCTGCCTGTCACATCTCTCCACCACTCCCAGCCATTCATATTGCGCCCGTAAACCAGTGTAGCTGCACCGGAAGGCGATGAAAATTTATAGTCCTGCGCGAACAGGAGTTTTTCTCCCTGCTGTTTCAGGACTCCTGTCTTCAAAAGTTTTTCCCGGGAGTGAACCAGTGCAGGATTCCGCTTCCCTGATTCAGAGAGTTTCGGCGCGCAACTCGACCCGGCAAGAACATAATAGCCATCGTCGCGGACAACCAGTTCAGCGTCAACATCACCCTTTGTATTTTTACAGAAGAAATGTGTTTCGTCAGCAGGAGCATCCGTGTGAATTTTGTTGAAGATCCCGCCATACCCGAGCACTTCGGTAAGCGCTACAATCTGGTTGTAATAATCTGCAAAATCAGAACGTTTGGCTGGCTCTACCTGCGGCTCTTCCCGACATCCCTTATTACGGTTATCAAGTTGAACATTCCCGGCTTCAGCAGCTTTCCGAATCAACAACCATTCCAAATACTCTATTTCCGTTGTGGAAAGACTGTTGTCTTTGGTAACAAAGTAGAGAACATTCTTCCAATAATCCCGTTTCCCCCCTTTGCTATGTTCCTTAATCCGCAATGCCATGCGCCGCGTCTGGCCAATGTAAACCTGCGGGTCCCCTTCTTCTGTCTCTCCAACGATCAGGTAAACCGCCTGGAATTTCGCTTCCGGGCAGCTGCTCAGCAACTCCTGCCGATCCCGCGGGACAACCAGCACCCGCATCAGCTGCGTCGTAAACGCTGCCCGGCGGAATCCGCTTGGAATCCCCTCCAGAAGTTCGATCTGGATTGTTTTGATCTTCCAATTCTCTTGCTGCTGTATCAATTTTCTACCTTTCCTCCGTTATCGCTCAACAGAATATACCGCCTGTATTGAAAAAATACAATCCCCAGCCAATACAGGAAAACGCGTCCCATGCTGGAAAGATCACTTGTTTGCCGACAAAGTAATTTTGTGTTCCGTTCGACCGCCTGCCTGTAATTTCGAGCCCCCTTCCATCTCCGGGACAAAAAAGATGCCGTCTCTTATGACGCTCATCAAACATGAAGAAAAATAGTTATCAAAAGGCAAGCCGTTCCCACAAACGCCTACGCCATCGCCCGATAGATGCAAAATCCAGCCAATACGGCTCAGCAAATTAAAAAATATTCTTTTCCCAGAGTAAAATACCCCCCAAGATACCCTCAAAAACTCTCTTTTGGCAGTCCTTGGCTACCCTAATTGCTGAAGACCACTGTACGCCTTCCGTAATTGATGATACGATTTTCGAGGTACGCCTTGACCGCTCGTGTCAAGACACGGCGTTCAATTTCTTTGCCCAACTGTTTCATATCATCCGGGTCATCTTCGTGGGAAATCCGCTCCACATCCTGTTCGATAATCGGGCCCTCATCCAGATCGCATGTCGCAAAATGCGCCGTAGCTCCAATCATTTTTACCCCCCTTTCCCATGCCCGCTGGTAAGGATTTGCCCCTTGAAAAGCAGGGAGAAACGCATGATGGATATTGATAATCCGACTGGGATAAGCATTGATGAAGTCTTCACTCAGAACCTGCATGTACCGGGCCATCACCACCAGATCAATGTGATGCCTTGCAAATAGTTCCAGAATCGCTGCTTCCTGCTCCGCTTTTTTTCCAGGCTTCACGGGAAAACAATAGTATGGAATACGAAATTTATCCGCTACCGTCTCTAAATCCGGATGGTTACTGACAATAAAGGGAATGTTACAAGGTAACACTCCTTCCTGATGCTGAACCAGTAAATCATAAAGACAATGCGATGTCTTCGATACCATAATCGCAACGTTCCGGATGTCATTATCCATGAAACACTGATAATTCAACTCCAAAGATGCGGCAAGTTCAGCAAATTCTTTTTCCAGCTGTTTACGGGTCATATTCATACCAGTAAGATCAATTTTGATCCTCATGAAGTATCCGCCGTCAAATTTATCCGTGTACTGCTGGCAATGAAGTACATTGAGGTCACGATCAAAGAAAAAACCGGTAATTGTCGCCAATAACCCTTTGCGGTCCGGGCAACGAATTAAATATACTGCATGATTCATAAGTCAATCCTGTCTGGTCACCAAAAAACGTAAATTCTATTGCAGCGCCATGGAATCAAAAGAATTCCCCCTTACCACTCCGGTCGGGACATTTAACGGCCCCTGGGAATCGGCAATGCCCCAGCGGCGACTGAGCGGCCAGAACACAAAGAAGGCTTTGCCTACTATATTCCGTCTGGGCACAACACCCCATCCCCGGCTGTCGTAACTGAACAGAGAGTTGTCTCCCATCATGAAATAGCTGTCTTCCGGAACAGTAAATTCTCCATTTCCGCGTAAAAATACCGAATCAAACGACCGATAAGGTGCCGGAGCATAACCATGATACCCGCCCTGGCCGCTGTAAAGCTTCTGGAATTTTGGTTCAAGCTCATAAATCGGGATAAATTCACTCTCCCCTTCAGGACGGATTTCCAGGCAATTCTGATTATATCGCAACGTGTCGCCGGGAAGCCCTACCAACCGCTTGATATAGTAAAGCCCTGAGTCTTCCGCTAACGCGCGGCCATTACTGCCAATAATTCCTTCGGTGTTGAACACCACAACATCTCCACGGTTCACCCCGAAAAGCTGATGGCTTACCCGATCGACAAAAAGATGATCACCCAGAGAATGATACCCTTTAACAATCACGTCTCCTTCCTGGAAAAAATCTCCGTGCCGCATATCCGCATACGTCATCATTTTCCGTGGATCATTTCCCGGCATCGTATAGGTTTCATCCCCGATATTGAACTGCATCGAATCAAACCAGCCATTCCGCCGTTGCAGGCTTTCCGCATCAAACGATCCATCCGCACGGATCAATAAATCCGCCGGGCGAACGGAAAAAAGTACGTAATTCAACCACGGAGGCAACTTGTCAAGATACGCCGTCTGAGGAGTTCCTCCCAATATGTAATGAATCCCGAAAAGCGTCGGCTGCATACTGCCGGTCGGAATCTGAAACGGCTGCAAAAATAATGCGCGCAACCCAAAGGCAACCACCAACGCAACTGCAAAAACATCCATATATTCCCGAACAATCGGCATGGAACGCACCGGCTCCAATTTCTGAAGACGATTTTCCAACATCTGCCGAGATTGTTTCAATGCTTCTGCACTGGTTT
>CALGPR010000002.1 GCA_937960425.1 uncultured Lentisphaeria bacterium | reverse complement strand
TGCCATTTTCAGAAAACCTGCAGCACGAAAATCTCCATTCAGCGGCGGACTGATGAAAAAATCTCCTGTGCTTAATGACGGTTGAATTTCCATTGCATGGCTGTACGTGGCTCCGCATGGAGAAAAATCCGAAGCTGTAAGTTGACGGCAGCGGACGGAATTTAAAAAATTTTGTGGAATGGGAACTTGTTTTTCCGCGTCAAAGAGGGCAGTGTCAACTCGTTTCCCGCTTTTAATAACCATTTGAACATCACATGTGTCAAGATCTCCAACAAGGACAATATCTGCCTGATAGCCGGGAATCAACAGCCCTTTGCGAGGTAATTGAAACGTTGTTGCTGCTGACCAGGAGGCGGCCCGATAGGCGGCAAGAGGAGCCACTCCCAGAGAAATTAACTGGCGGATCATCCCGTCAATATGCCCTCCGGTTGTCAGGTCAAGAATGTTGCGATCGTCAGAGCAGAGGGCAATAAATGGTGATGTCTTCAATGTCAGTAATGGGGCAAGCATGGTAAGGTTGCGCGTCGCCGAACCTTGGCGAATCAGAATGTGCATTCCCCGCCGCAGTTTTTCAACTCCTTCTTCAAAGGAAGTAACTTCGTGACAGTTGTAAATCCCGCATCCAATATAAGCACAGAGGTCGCGCCCACGCAAAAATGGGGCATGCCCATCAATGATACTGTCACGAAATGTATCCAGCTTGGCAAGGCATTCCGGATCTAACTGGAGTACACCGGGAAAATTCATAAATTCTCCGAGCCCGGCAATGTGAGGTGAGTTTTTGAATGGCGCCAGATCCTTTGCCGTCAAAATCGCCCCCGACGTTTCCAGCGATGTTGCCGGTACACAGGAACTCAGTTTGACCGCAAAGTCCAAAATGGAGGTTGTCGCACAATCCAGATAGTAACGGATTGCATCCAATCCGAAGACATTAGCAAGTTCATGAGGGTCGGTGACAACACTGGTGGTCCCTCTGGGAAGCACACAGCGTTCATAGGCATATGGCGTTAACATGGATGATTCAAGGTGTACGTGACTGTCAATGAAGCCGGGAACAGCAAAACAGCCGTTGCCTTCCATGATTTGTTGCCCGTCATAATGTTCAGCAATTCCGAGAATTTTTCCGTCTGCTATGGCAATGTCGCCTTTCTCTATAGAGCCATCGGTCAGATGAAAAATACGGACATTACGAATTACCGTATCAGCAATTTTGCGACCTGTTGCTTGCAGGATCCTGTTTTTTAATTCTTCGGACATCTTTTTTCTCCATTTGCAGCAAAACGGTTTTCTGAAAAATATCCACTGTCGGGGAAAAAGCAATCTGGCGGGAAAAAAAACGCCGGTTTTTCCCGGCGTAAGTTTTCCTGGACGAGAAGGATAAAAGATTTTTATTTGCTATCAGACGCTTCTTCTTGATGGATGTATTGTTCAAGAGGAATATCATCAACAGTGATCCCGTTCAGAAGAGCGAAGCCGTCAGCATAGATTGAAACCAGGGCTTTAATGTTTTGAGGTGGAGAAAAGCGGCGCGAAGAGAGCAACCCTGCCTGTTCCACCAGAGTTTTATTCAGAATAAACTTTCGACTTGGCAAAGCAAAGGATACGGTATTTTTCTGGCGCTGTGTGATCGTTCCTTTCAGTAGAATTTCTCCCTGCTTCAGTACTGACGGCCGTTCCAGGGAAACAGCCGTTGGGGTACACGAGCCGTCCGGCTGAAGAATTGCAACCGCATAGGCTGGAAACGGTGTATGCCGTTCCGGTGCAAAGTCGGGTGGCGTTACAAGTTGCCAGGGAGAAAAAGTGATTTGAATGCAACTTCCTCCAAAACCTTGAACGGCCCCGCGAAGGGATACCGGTACGTGAATTCCCTGAGGTTTTATTTCTGGAAATTCCATGGCAATCATTTTGCTGATGGGAAAATACAGACCGACACCGATGACGGCGGCAAAAAGAATCCGGCGCAGCCAGAGGATAAATATGGGCGTTGGTTTCATACTAAATTCCCTCCCGGGGTTCAGGTTTCGTTTGACGGCAGTAGCGGAAGAACCAGAAATCTGCAATCAACACTGCAAGGCCGCAGATTCCAAACCCTGCTGCCCGCAGAAGCACATTGACGTCCGCTGAGAAGAACTTTACCAGAGCCAGGAAAAATAACGTCAGGATACCGAGGGAAAAAATGTTGATATTTTTGCGGGTAATGCCGTTGATAGTCAGTGCGGCTCCCAGAAGAATCTGGTAAGCATTCAGAACATAGGGATACGACATTCCCCAGAGAAGAAGCGGGATGCCTGCCAGAATAATTGCCAGAACCCAGTCAAAAGGTGTTGCCCGGAACAGATGCAGCACCGGCCATATTCCAAGGATTGCGGTGATTGTCAGCCACGTCAGAGAGGAGACGGCAGGCAGGGAAAAGAGCGAAACAAATGAGTAGTCAAGGAATTTCGCATCCAGTGAAACGGCGACGTTGGCAACTGCTGCTGTAAAGTTTAATGCAACAAATCCAGCGAACAGGAGTGGGTTTAAAAGGAATTGATTGCCTGTAAGATTTTGCCGAATCCACCCCATGGCGAACATAAGAAGCAGGAATGTCGGCAGGGAAGATTTTACCCAGATTGTAGTCAAATCAAACGTTGAGAGCAACACGGGTAACAACAGCAGTAAAAGGTAATACCCGAAGACAATTTGAGGCTCTTTGCGGCTTCGGAGGTGAAACAGAAGCCGGCTCAGAATCAAGATTGTTAAGATTGCAAACTGGATTTCCGAGTGTTTCCAGCCGTCTAAGAGAAAATGATATAGCCCGAAACAGTAAAGAAGTTCCAGAAAATAACTGTCAAAAACAAGAATGAGTCCGAAAGCGATTAGAAACAGACGAAAGAAAAATTCCTGAGATGCTACATCCTGCTGGTAGATTTGCAAAATCAGCGTCCAGCACAATGCAATTCCGCACCCGGAGATTCCCGCAGAAATTTCGCGCCATAGAAAGGTATTGCGTTTCCATAATGCAAATATTCCCAGGATCATCCCAATGACAACAGGGAGAAATGAAACGGTCAGGCGCACTGGTAAAGGAAATATATCCCAGTTGTAGTTAAAAAAGAGAAAAACTCCGCTGCATAGCAGCAGAACGCCAAAAATGGCAACGGAAAATAAAGCCGTTTTCTGCATGCCCTCAAAACGCCGGTTTGTTGACAGACGTTCATGGCAGTATTGAGTAAGCCGCTCGGCTTCCTCGGGAGTAACAATTTGTCCGGAGAGCAACTCCGGGATTTTCTCGAGGAGCCAATGGTAACCTCGTGCTGATTTCATCATTTAAGTTCCTTTCCCGCAAAAAGGGACAGCTTGCCAGCCGTTAATAGTATACTGCCTGGCCGATAAAATACAAGAGGATTCTTTTTCTTTTTTCAGCCCGGCTGGAAGCTGTCAATTTTGTGGACAACGGAACTTTAACTGTTTTCCGCTGACACTATTTCAGATTGTCTGCTTCCGGGATTACCGTATGGAGGGTGATGCGGTTGATGACCAGATCATGTGCCCGGGAGTCCTGAAACATCCAGAACTGAAGACGTTTAATTGCTTCTTCCGGTTGAGAGTCTTCAGGATTAAAACGGAATGCCAGCGTGGCACGGCGCCCCGGGCCGATTTCAATCGGATTGCCGTCAATGGCTCCTTGGGGCGTATGATATTTGAGAACCGCGCTTACGCTTTCCGTCTGTGACGGATTCGAGACATCAAGTGAAAGAAATTTGTATGAATTGGAATTTTCCAGTGGCAAATCCATGTAAACGCTGGGAAATTCCACGTTCGGCAGGAAACGAAAGCCTTTGACAGTGGTTCCAGCTACCGGAATTAATTCGACATTTTCCAGTTCCAGTTTTTTTACATCACTATCCTGCTGCCAGTTCAGCAGATCAACAGGTTGGTCAGTCTCTGAAATATAAAGATATTTCCGGATGTATGTTGAACTTTTGCCTGCTGCCTGTATCGTCGCTGCAACTGCTGTATCGGCGGTTATGGTTTCAAGAGTGAAAAAACAGGTAGAGCCATCGCGGCGAAGCGGTAATTCCCGGGAAATGCCATTGGCTGTCGCTGCGACAGTTACTGCAGCACCAAACGGAACATGCAATTCATATTCTACAGTTTCTCCCGGTTTGAGTTTCCCTTCGGGACGACTGGAAATCCAGAGCGCTGGAACGCCGTATTTCAACGCTTCAATTTCATCAAGAACCTCTCTGCGCAGAGTTTGAAGATCTTCCGGATTTTTTGTAAAATCGGTCTTATTTTCCGAGATGCGGTTGACCAGTTCATAAACCCGGTCGGCTCCGGTATATCCTGTAGTGCGGTACTCCAGAGACAGGGCATCGACTTCTTCTTTGAGCAGGTTCAGCAGGTCAATGTCTTCACCGCCTTGACGGATCATTTCCAGTCGGAGACTGGGAATCGGTTCTCCGGTGATTTCTTCCGGCGGATAAATCAGGTACCCATCTCCGTTGGAATTGGGAAATGCCGAAGGATCATTCCAGATATCCCTGCTTTCGTAACGTTTTTTCTCCAGGTTGTATTTGCTCCAGATATTGACGCACCAGTAAAGAATGCCATCGACGTTGTATTTTGCCTGTTGCCATGACAGAATCCGCGGACTCAGCCCATAGTCATTAATCAGGTACGTAGGGTAGGGGTGTTGCGGATAAACGCAGGTGTACCACCAGACTTTGTCCCCCAGACGGCGGCGTTCCGTATGGTAGTCGTAGTCATACATCGTCAGGATCGGACTCCAGATATTGACGACTTCTTCCAATAACTGGTTATGTGTGGTGTTGATGGTCAGAAGCCAGCGGACATCTGGAACTGTTGCATGGAGTTGCTTGCCGTAGTCGTAACACTTCTGGTATTCAGATCCGCCTGGCTCATCCAGAGTATAGATATATCCCATATCCAGGAGACCGCGCTGTCTGAGGTTGTCACAGAGTTGAATGAGTTGATCCGGGTGGTCAGGATTGTAGGGAATTCGAAAGGCGTTTACGCGCCCGCTGCGCAGATATTTGTCCGATTCCGGAGAATCTACCGCAACTGGAAGGTCGTCGGGCATCAGACGGTAATCGACCAGGAACCAATAGAGGTTTTCATAGAGAATCTGGAAGGAAGGATCATTGGGGGCGAGATCGGGATAGGCAAAGGACAGCTGTTCTCCCCGCCAGATGGCAAATGCTGATTCAAAAGACGGCATATCCGGAAGTTCCAGGTTCCGGACGTGAACAGTCAGGGTCGTTTCAACTTTTTTTTCATCAGCATTGGCGGTGATTGTTCCCGTATAGGTTCCCGGCTGCGTCTCTTTGGGGATGAAGATATCGACATAAATGGCTTGAGCGTGGCCTGCCGGAACAGTGAAATCTGCCGCATAGGGAAGCAAAGCATCAGGAAGAGTTTCAATTTTGCGGACATTTTCTTTCAAGGTTGAATAATGTGCGCGCCGAAGACGGATATTTTCTGTGTCAATCAAACTGTTATCCGGTCCGGACAGAGAAGATATTTCTAATTTTCCCGCATTGACAGGTTCTCCGTCGGCATAAAAAAGAACCTGAAAAAGTTCGTGCTCGTTGCGGACAGCATCCAGCGTTACAGGCGCGAAGGAGCCGGTGATTTGTGCGTCAACAGCATATTTGTTCATTGCGTCTTCGGTGACAATGACCGGAGCTGCATTTGCAGTGACAATTGATAGAATAATGAGAAATCCCATAAGCCGGCTTTTCATTTGAGCACTCCTTTTTTTTGCGTTGAAGCCCATTATGTCCCTGTAATGATCAATAGAAGTCTGCTATTTCTCGAAGTCAAGTTGATTTTTGAAATATTATGCTATGCCGGTATTCAATCCTGGCAGGATAACAATGGAGGATTGATTGGCGTGCCGCAGATTGATAACTTGGGATCATTCTATCAATTGGTGAAATGGGCTTTCGGTGTAAATGAGAATGAAACGCTTTATGCCGCGAAACTTGGAATAAATCCGTTCTCTTCGCTGGAAAAGCACTTCACGCTTTGTATATTATAAAAGATGTTTTTTCAGACCTGTTACAGAAGTCTTTTGTGGATGTGTTTTCCCAGAGAGGCCGGTTGTTTCAGGCCGTTTTGTGATGGAAAAGAAGCGGACAAAGGAC
>CALGPR010000001.1 GCA_937960425.1 uncultured Lentisphaeria bacterium | reverse complement strand
ACCGGAAACTATATTGTTTCCAGCCTTTCTGAATAAAGACCCGTTTTTACTGCTGCTTTTTCTGTTGAGCTTCTTCAACATTCTTAAACTCGGATTGGTCGGCCAATGAAACATGCCCTTCCACCCGGCCATCGTCAAGGGGATTACTAACGCGCTTCTTGAGGTCAATAAACAATTGGCGCAAGTCAATTACTCCGCCGATTGTAAACCAGACTGCTGAAACTGCGGCAACAGCACCTGGGACAAGCAGAAAAACAATCAGGAAATAATATCCCCACCACTCTGCCGGCCAGGGAGAAATGGCATTCCAAATTGCAACAGCAACAAAAGTTCCGAAAAATGTATAACCAACGCTGTATAATAAAACAGACCAGGCAATGATTTTGTCGCCCCGAGTATATTCCGGTGTAATCCCTACCAATTGAGAGAAAATCTTACTCCACTGAAATTTCTGGACAATTTTATCATGGTCAGTACAGTAAATTCCACGATGCAGCATACGTTCCAAATTAAACGGGCCACGGTAAGTCAACGCGGAACCGACAAAATACGCCACAATACTCAACATCATCGCGATAAACATAATTTCGTATGAGTTGATCGGAAATTTGATCGGATCCATTTTCCATTCGATATATTGCCCGAAGGGGCTGGAAACAGTAATCAGAAAGTGATCCAGCGAATCAACCCAATTCATTTTTGCAAGCCAGGGATATACGATATCTGCCCAGTTGCGCTGCAAAAGGATCCCGCTCAGCGCCACCCCCATACCAGTAATCAGAGAACTGAATGCCCCGGCAGTTGTTCCGAATCTGCCATACAGTCCAAAAATCATCACCGGACCACAACCGCCCAGCCATAAAGAAGTCATAATCGTCGCAAACAATTGTATGTAATCCAACTGTGCCATAAAAGACGAACCAACAAAGAAAAACACCCCTACGCCGATGGAGACCCAGCGAAGAAGGTTAATATGTTGCTCGGGCGTAAGGGCTTTCGGTAATACAGGCAGAATAACATCTTGAGAAATTGTCAATGCCGCACTGTAAATACGCGAATCGTCTGTTGAAATCATCATTAAAACCATTAACAGACAGAATAATCCCATTAAAATCGGCGGCAGCAAGTGGCGCATCCCGACCGCCATCATTACCTGATGATAAAGCGTCCGAAATTCCTGGAACGTTGAATTTGCAGTCGGCGTCCCAACCTCCGGGTCGTTGTCCCGCAGCACCTGCAATACTTCATCCAAATAAGGCGTATCCAGATTTTGTTCATGGCTCAATGGAGCATCTACCCCAATG